>JBBDNX010000541.1:0-2902 GCA_040877345.1 Pirellulales bacterium | reverse complement strand
CCGGCCTGGGGGTTCCCTTCGTCCAGCCGGTCCAGCACCGCGGCGGGGCTGACGGAGCGCCCCTCGTCGGCCAGTTGCAGGGCCGCACTCAAGAGCCGTTCCGCGTCGCGGCTGCCAGGCACGGGGACGGGCAGGGGGCTCAACAGTTGGTTGGGTTCGACTTTCGACCGTAGAGCCGGCAGCTCGTCCGGCGAGGCGATGGCCAGGCGGACGAACTGGCGGTCCCGCTCCGCCTGGCCCTGCTCGCGGGCCTCGTTCTCGAACGTCTTGCGGAACACCGAGCGGTTCAAGTCGATGCTGAAAAACCCGATGCCCCAGAGGCCCACCACGCCTGAAAAGGCGAGCAGCAGGCCGACGATCGCGTTGCGGCGCCAGCGGGGGTTGCCGAACAACTCGGCGTAGGAGCCGAGTTTTTTCTCAGCGCCGCTCTGGGCGGCCGTGGCTTGCCAGCGCTCGGGCTCTTTGAGCCGCCGCCGGATGAACACGGCCAGCAAAGCAGGCAGCGTGCCGACCAGGAACATCACCCGCCAGGCGCTGACGCGGCCGATTCCCGGCAGACTCAGGGCGTCCAGGGCCCCGATTTCTTCGAGGTGGCCCAGCGAGAGGCTGATCACCGCCGCGGTGACGTTGCCCACCGCCGAAAGCGCCTGCAATAGTCCCAGTGCGAAGGGTCTCGCGCGCTCGGACACGACTTCGGCCACCAACGAGATGCCCACGGCGAACTCGCCCCCCACGCCCAGGCCGGTCAGGAAGCGGTAGATGGAAAAATCCCAGACCGTTGTGGAAAAAGCACTGAGCCCGGTGAACATCGAGTAAACCAGGATGGTCAGCAGCATGGTCTTGGCACGGCCGATGCGGTCGCCCAGGACGCCGAACCCGATGCCTCCCGTGGCCCATCCGACCAGGAAGATCGAGGTCGCGTAGCCGCCGTAGCGGTCGATGTCGGGATGGTTCGGCCCCCCGCCGATCAACTCGGTCATCGCCGGCCGGCGGGCCAGGTTGAACAGTTGCTGGTCCATCGTGTCGAACAGCCAGCCCAGGGCGGCCACCACGAACACGAACCAGTGATAGCGAGTCAGATCGCGGTACCAGGGTTGGCTGGGGATGCTCATCAGCAAGGCGTTTCCGAGAGGAATGTGGCGCCCCGACGGCGCTGCTCCGTCCGTCTTTGGCGGACCGGCGAGCGGTCTATGAAGCAGTGGCACAGGGTTGCAAACAGTGACACGAGGGTTGCGAAGAATCTGAACACAGGGCCCGCGGCCAGTCAAGTCAGGGCCGCGCGTCGGCGCCGATTGCACGGCACTGCTACCGAAAAGGCCAAATCAACGGCGCGAGCACCAGGGTAATGGCCGCGACCAGCAGATCCAGCGGGATTCCGATTCGGAGGTAATCGCCGAAGCGGTAGCCGCCGGGGCCGTAGACCATCAGGTTGGTCTGGTAGCCGATCGGCGTGGCGAAACCGGCGGAGGCAGCCATCATCACGGCGATCACGAAGGGCATCACGTTGACGTCGAGCCGTTGGGCGGCGGCGACCGCCATCGGAAACATCAGCGCGGCGGCGGCCGTATTGGTGATCAGCTCGGTGGCGACCAGCGTCACCAGGTAGATGGCAGCCAGGGAGGCCCAGGGGCTGCCGACCGCCAGGCCGATGATCGTGCGGGCGATCTGCTCGGCGGCGCCGGTTTTTTCGAGCGCGGTCCCGATGGCCACCGAGGCGGCAATCGCCAGGAGCACTTCCCAATCGACGCTGCGGCGGGCGATGCTGACACTGCAGCAGCGGGTCATGATCATCAGGCCGGCGGCCACCATCGCGGCCGTGAGCATGCCGATGTCGGTCAGGCTCACGACGGCCACCATGGCCGCCAGGATGAGCATGGCCAGGATGGCCCGATCGTGCCGGGGTGGATTGGAATCCTCCAGGCGGCTGACCAGAAAGAAGTCGCGGCTGTTGCGCTGGTTGTCGGCGAAGGAAGGATGCGCTTCCAACAGCAGCGTATCGCCGGCCCGCAGCACGATGTCGCCGATCTTTTTTTGGATCCGCTCGCCGTTGCGGGCCACGGCAATGATCACGGCGTTGTATACGGAGCGGAAGCGGCCGTCGCGAATCGTTTTTCCCACCAGGGGGCAGCTATTCGACACGACCGCCTCGATCAGGCATCGCGTGGCGCGGGGCGCGGTGAGCTTGAACACCTGGTCGGTGGCGGGCAGCAAGCCCCGGGTCTTCTGCAGGTCGACCACCGACTCCACCACGCCCACGAACACCAGGCGGTCGTTGGCGCGCAGCCGCTCGTCCGGCGACACGGCCGGCAGGACGATCCCCTCCCGATCGATTTCGGCCAGGAAGACGCCGGGCAGGTGCCTCAAGCCCGCCTCTTCAATGGTCTTGCCCGCCAGCGGACTGTCCGGCGCCACCAGCATCTCGACGGTATACGAGCGAGGATCGCTCAGGCTGCCCATCGCCGGCTGGCGATTCGGCAACAGCCAATTGGCCGCCAGCACGATGAACGCGCAGCCGGCCAGCGCGCTGGGAAGCCCTACCCAGGTGATGTCGAACATCCACAGGCCGTCGGCCGGCAACCCCGTGTCGCGTTCGAACTGGGCAAGCGCCTCATCGGGCGACAACCCTGCTGCGACGCCCGATTCCAAGCTGGCCTTGGCGGCCGCCTTGACCTGCCCGTGCACGACGAGGTTCGTGCTGGTGCCCACCAGGGTGCAGGTCCCCCCCAGGATCGCGGCATAGCTGAGCGGGATCATCAGCTTCGAGGCCGGGACACGGCATTGCTTGGCCCAATCGTTGACGGCCGGGATGAGCATCGCCACCAGGGGCGTGTTGTTCATAAAAGCGCTCATGCCGGCGGTGGGCAGCATCAACCGGGCAACAGCGCCGGTTGGCGAGGCCGGA
>JBBDNX010000540.1:0-2921 GCA_040877345.1 Pirellulales bacterium | reverse complement strand
TGAAGAAGGCGGCCAGCGCGTAATAGTCGTCTTGGGTCCACGCTTCTCCGGGATGATTGTGGCAGCGGGCGCAGCCGATCCGCACACCGAGAAACACCTGGGCCACGTGCTCGGCCCGGTCTTCGGCGGTCCTGGGCAGCCGATAGAAGCTGGCGGGCGGGTTGCCGTAATTGCCGCCCGACGCGGTCAGGATGGTGCGGGCCAGTTGGTCCTCGGGCACGTTGGCCGCAATCTGATGGCGGATCCAGGCGTGGTACTTGAGCGCGCCGGTCTTGCCCACGAACCGCTGGTTGCAGCCCAACCGGTCCGACCACTTCATCGCCCAATAGTCGGCAAACTCGGGGCGCTCCAACAGCCGGTCGATCAGCCTCTGGCGTTTGTCCGGGCTGCCGTCGGAGAGGAACTCGCGGACTTCGGAGGGTTCCGGCAGGATGCCGCAGACGTCGAGATACACCCGCCGCAGAAACGTGCCGTCGTCGGCCAGCGCGGCGGGCATGATCCGCAGCTCGCGCAGCCGCTCGAACACCAGGCGATCGATCTGGTTCTGCTCGGGCGCCTCAGGCCAAGCAAAGCCTTCGGCCGGCGGAAGAAAGACGATCTGGCTGGTCGCGTGCAAGGGGCCATAGCCGGCCGCCACCGTCACTTCTCCCGCGGCCAGCCGGGTGACGAGCCCCTGACCAGAGACCTCCGCTGTTTCTTCCAGGTTGACGGATAGGTGCGCCAGGTGCGTCACGTCGCGGGCGGAACCGCCGGCAAAGCGGGCCATGACGCGCAGTTGCTGGCTGGTTGCGGCCAGCTCCAGGCGGCGCGCCGCCGGCACGATCTCGAGGCTCTCGGCCGGCGGCTCTTCTCCACCGGCCGGCGCACTCTGCGCGATCCAGTCGGCCAGCATGGCGGCCAGCGGGTCGCCTGGGGCCAGCCGGCGGCCTCCGCCGTGCGACATGCGGGCGGTGGCCTTTAGCAAGAGCAAGCTGTCGCCGGGCGCCAGCGGATCGATGCGCCGGCCGCCGGCGTCGCGGGTGAGCACCGACAGGTCGCGCGGCGGATCGAACGCCCGCAACGAGAGAGCGAACCCGCCTTTGCCGTTTGGCGAACCGTGGCACTTGCCGGAGTTGCAGCCGGCCTTGGTCAACGCGGGGAGCACTTCGTATCGATAGCTCACCTCGCGGTCGGCCAGCTCGCCCACCGTGACATCGACCGTTTGCCGCGATAAGCCGTATTCGATCGCGACGTGCGTCGTGCCCTGCGCCACCGGGCGAACGACCCCGTGCGAGTCGACCGTGGCCACGGCCTGGTCGGCGGACTGGTAACTCACCGCGTGAGTGAGATCGTAGTCGCTGCCGGCGAACCGAGCGCCGACGATGAGCTGCATCCGTTGCCGGGGGCCGGCGAGGACGACCTCGGCGGGCGAAACTTCGAACGACTCGACCGCCAGCGGCAGCTCGGCGGCACGGGCCGGCCCGGCCGAGCAGAGCAGGGCGATACCGATCAAGGTAATCGCAACGTTCGCGCGCCGCATGGTTGGCGGGGCTCCTTATAGAGCAGCGGGCTTACGGGGCAAGCGAGCTTGGGGCAAGCGGACGGAGGCGGGCAGCCGTGCTGCATCGCCAACGGCACGCTTCGCCTTGGGGCCGGTGCAGCCTAAAACCCAGTTTAGGACCCTCGCTTCGATCCATCAACATGAAAACAAGCTTGAATCGATCCGGATGAATGGAGAGAATCAGAAGGAAGAGGGGAGAAGGCAGAAGGCAGAACAAGTACAAAGAACAAAGAACAAAGAACAAAGTACAAAGACCCCTCCTGGATCATGACAACTCGCCCCTCGGCCGCTTGCCACGACTTTCGCTGCCTCCACGTGAATCGCCGCGCGGTGCTCTCCATCGGCGCGCTAGGCATGACGGGGCTCGGGCTGCCGGCTTTGCTCAAGGCCGAGGACGCCGGCGGTGCGGCCGCCAGGGCCAAAAGCTGCATCCTGCTGTTTCAGTTCGGCGGTCCCAGCCAATTCGAAACGTTCGATCCCAAGCCGCAGGCTCCGGCCGAAATCCGCGGCGAGTTCGGCGTGATAGAAACCCGCAACCCGGCCCTGTCGATCTGCGAGCACTTGCCCAAGCTGGCGGCCGTGGCCGACCGCTTCGCGCTGGTGCGCAGCGTACACCACAACCGCGGCAGCCATAACCCGGGGGCCTACTACTCGCTCACCGGCCGGATGCCGCTGAACCCCAGCGTGACGGCCAATGCCTCGGCGGTCGATTTTCCGGCGCCCGGCGCGGTGATCGACTATCTGCGGCGCGACGCGCACGACGTGCCGACCGCCGTCTCGCTGCCGACGATGATCGCCGACGGGCCGTTTCGCACACCCGGCGAGTTCGCCGGCTTTCTGGGAAAGATCCACGACCCGCTGTTCATCACGCAGGACCCCAACGATGAGAAGTTCTCCGTCGAGTCGCTGACGCTGCCCGACGGCATCTCGATCGAGCGGCTGCGAAACAGGAAACAGATCCTGGGGCGGCTGGCGGCCACGGCCCGGCTCGGCAACCAGGTTGCCGCGGTCCGCGGGATGGATGCCTACCAGCAACGGGCGTTCGACCTGTTGACCGCGCCCTCGACCCAGCGGGCCCTGGCCATTGCCGAAGAGGGCACGGCCACGCGCGAGCGGTATGGCCGCAACCAGTATGGCCAGAGCGTGCTGTTGGCCCGGCGGCTGGTCGAAAGCGGCGTGCGGTTCGTCACGGTCTACTACTCAGCCGGCATCGGCGGGTGGGACACGCACAAGGATAATTTTTCCACGTTGAAGGGAAGCCGGCTGCCGCAGACCGACCTGGCCGTCTCGGCATTGATCGAAGACTTGTCGGCCCGCGGGCTGTTGGACGAGACGCTGATCCTCTGGACCGGCGATTTCGGCCGCACGCCTAAGGTGAACA
>JBBDNX010000539.1:0-2928 GCA_040877345.1 Pirellulales bacterium | reverse complement strand
ATGCCGTTGATGGCCGACACGCGCCCCCGCATGGCGTCGGGCGTGAGCATCTGCACCAGCGTGTGCCGCACCACGACGCTGATCGAGTCGAACACGCCGGTCAGAAACAGCATGGCCAGCGAGAGCCAGAACGACCGCGAGAAACCAAACACGATCGTCGCCAGCCCGAAGCCCACCACGGCCAGCACCAGCGCACGGCCCGCGCGGGCCGGCGGCCGATGCGCTAGGCCCAGCGACATCAATAGCGCGCCGGCGGCCGGTGCCGCCCGCAGCCATCCCAGGCCGTCCGGCCCGACGTCGAGGATGTTCTTGGCGAATACCGGCAGCAGCGTCGTGGCCCCGCCCAGCAGCACGGCGAACATGTCGAGCGTCAGCGCCGCCAGGATGATCTTGTTGCGCAGAACAAAGCCTACGCCTGCCGCCAGCCCGCGGGCGGTCACCGCCTCGACCGACCGGACAAAGCGCGGGGCAACGATCATGGTCAACAGCAAACAGAAACCCAACGAAAGAGCGGCATCCACCAGGTACACCACCTTGGCGCCGCCGAACAGCCAGATCAGGTAACCACTGAGTGCCGGCCCCGCCACCGCGGCAATCTGGAACCCACCCAGGTTCCAGGCCACGGCGTTGCCAAAATGCTCGCGCGGCACAATCTGCGGCAGAAACGATGCCTTGGCCGGTTGCTGGAAGGCCCTGGCCACTCCGCTGGCCAGCAAGCAGCCGTACATCGCATAGATGCTGCCTTGCCTGGCCGACACCCAAGCCAGGCCCAGCGAGCAGGCGGCGATCGCCAGCATCGCCAGCATGATGATGTGCTTGCGCTGGTAGCGGTCGGCCGTTTGCCCCGCCGGCAGTGCCAGCGCGATCACTGGCATGAATTGCACCAGCCCCACCCAACCCAACGCCAGCTCCGACCCGGTGCGCTCGTAGATCTCCCATCCCACGGCAACCGTCTGCATCTGCTGCGCCAGGATCGACATCATGTTGCCGGCCAGGTACAGCCGCACGTTCGGCAGGCGCAGCGCCGCGTAAGCGTCGTCGTGCGGAGCCAGCAGCTCGCCCACGCCGGGCGTTGCCGACTCGCTCACCGTCGTCGAAGGCGAAGTGAATGCCTCGCCGTCGGCCGTCGTGCCAGGCTCGCTCGCCGAGTCGCTCAAGGCCTTCCGTGGCCCCCTGTCGGGGTGCTCAACAGCCGCTTCGATTCGCCCAACAGAAAACGGGTGTCGGTGAACGGCTGGTAGCTGATGTCGTGCCAGCGCACCAGCCCCTCGGCGTCGATGAGAAACGTCGCATGGAGCGGCATGTTTTCGAAGTCGTCGTAGGCGCGGTACGCCTTGAACGCCGACAGGTCCGCGTCCGAAACGATTGGAATCGACAGCGGCGGGCCGCCCGACTGTTGCCGGGCGGCCAGCGCGTCGCTCAGCACGTCGGGCTTGTCGCTGCTGATGGCCAGGATGTCGATCCCCGCCTCGGCAAACTCCGCCGTCATTGGCGAAAAGGCATTCAACTGCTCGACGCAATGGACGCAGCCGAACCCCAGGTAAAAAATCAACACCACCGGCTTGCCGTGATACTGCGCCAGCGACACGCTCTTGCCGGCCGGGTCGCTCAACGTCCAATCAGGGGCCGGCGCGGGCTGCCACCGCAGCGGTCCCAGCGAATCGAGCTCGGGCCGCTGCCCGATGTCGGCCGCCAGGGCCTCGGGCAACCGCCACTCAGCCGGCAGCCCCAGCCGCGGCGCCACCGCCGTCAGCCGCTCGAAGATCGGCGCCTGCATGTCGATGTGGGCCGAGATCGCCTGCAGCTTGCGGAACGTGTCGGCCGCCTCGCCGGCTTTGCCGCAGCCATCGAGCACCTCCACCAGGTTGGCCAGCGGATAAACCTTGTTCTGGCCCTGGTCGACCGCCTCGCGGGCCAACTGCTCGGCCTTGGCCACCTCGCCGCTCTTGAGATACACGCGAGACAGCGCCTCCTTGCCCAGGCCGGCCTTTTCGAAATGCGAAAGTGCCGTGGCATGGTCGCCGCCGGCCAATGCCCAATGGCCGTGCAGCTCGGCCAGCGCCCGCTCGACCGATGCGACGCGGCCGGCATGGCCCTGCACGGCATCGGCCTTGGCCTTGGCGGCCTGGTCGTCGGGCTTTTTTTCTTCACGCGCCTTGGCTTCAGCCGCGTCGCCGGCCGCCTGCTGCTCGGCCTTTTCCTTGGAAAGCATTTCGCTCAAGGAGGCGATTTCAACCCGGCCCTTCTCCAGGTCGCCTTTCACCAGGTAAGCGGTCCCCAAGGCCCGGCTACGCTTGACTTGCTCGTCCTGGATGTCGGTGGCTTCGAGATAGGACGTCTGGCTCAACGCGATCAGCTCGTCCCACAGCTCGTACATCACCAGCACTTCGAACAACCGCGAGCGGCCCATGCGGGCGCTGTTTTGCCGCCCCAGCGTGTTGTAGCGCGGGTGACGCGGCAGCTCCACCATGTTTTTGGCCAGCTCGATGGCGTCGTGCACGCGGCCTATGTACGACAAATTCTGGATCAGCCAGTCGTTGTTGTGAGCGTAGTTGTGAATCTGGTCGGGCAGCACGCGGTCGCGAATCATCTGGGCATGGTCGACACGGGCCGAGGCCTCCTGCTGCCAGGCCGCGTCGGCATACCGTTCGAGCCGGGAGAAGATGTGCCCCGACATGTGCCACATGTGGGCGATGCCGGGGGCCGACTGACCGCACAGGGCGGCGGACCCCAGGGCCCGCGCGGGCTTCTCGCCGTCCCAGAGGTGGATCCGGTAGTGGTGCGCCGGGTGCCTCGGCTCGACGGCGAACACGTCGCCCAGCAGCGCATCGACTGCCTGGTGACTTGAGATCGGCATGTCGTGGCTGCTGTTCAGCCAGATCTGCAGCGCCAAAAAGGCCTTGGCCTCGACGTCGTCCGGGTAGTCGT
>JBBDNX010000538.1:0-2936 GCA_040877345.1 Pirellulales bacterium | reverse complement strand
AACACCTGGCATCACGACCAGGGGCTCTTGGCCCAGAACCCCAACAAGCGGCCCAGCGACGAGGCCGCCGATTTCTTCCATCACGTCGATTGGAGCCGCACCAAGGCGTATGCCCTGGGCCTGGGGGGCGTTTACCTCAACCTGGCCGGGCGCGAAGGGCAGGGCATTGTGGCAGCCGATGAAGCGCAGCCGCTCAAGAGTCAACTGGCGCGCAAGCTGTCTGGATTGGTCGATCCCCAAACCGGCCGCGTCGCGGTGCGCAGCGCGGTGGCGCGCGAGGAAGTCTATCGTGGTCCGTACACCGCCGAGGCACCCGACCTGCTGGTCAACTTTGCCGAAGGTTACCGCTGTTCCTGGGCCACGACGCTGGGAGGCGTGCCCCAGGGACATTTCGAAGACAACACTCGCCGCTGGGCCGGCGACCACATCATCGATCCGCTGCTGGTGCCGGGCGTGCTGTTGATGAGCCGGCCATTCCGTACCAAGGCGCGCCTGACCGATCTGGCCCCCACGATCCTGGCCGCTCTGGGCGCCCCCATCCCTCAGGCAATGGAAGGAGAGCCGCTGGTATGAAAGTGCTCGTCATTGGCCTCGACTGCGCGGCGCCCGAGCTGTTGCTCGGCGAGCCGCGCTTGACCCACATGAGGCGGCTGATGGAGGCCGGCTGCCACGGCCGGCTGGAAAGCATCATCCCGCCCATCACGGTGCCGGCCTGGATGTGCATGGCGACCAGCCGCGATCCGGGGTCGCTGGGCGTGTATGGCTTCCGCAACCGGAACGACTACTCGTACGACGGCCTGGGCATCGTGAATTCGCGGTCGATCCAGGACCTCGCCATCTGGGACCAGGTGGCGCGCGAGGGGAAGCGGGCCCACGTCGTCGGCGTGCCGCCCAACTATCCACCCCGGAAAACGAGCGGCGTCTCGATCGGTTGCTTTCTCACGCCGGACACGGCCGAGCGGGTGTACACGCACCCGGCCTCGCTGGCCGACGACGTCGCCCGGCTGGTCGGCGACTATCCCGTCGACGTCCGCGGCTTCCGCACGCCCTACAAAGACTGGCTGAAAGACGAAATCTACACGATGACCCGCAAGCACTTCGAAGTGCTCCGGCACCTGGTGAAGGACACCGCCTGGGATTACCTGCAATTCGTCGAGATCGGCCTGGATCGCATCCAGCACGGCTTCTGGAAGTACCACGACCCGGAGCACCGCGACTATCAGCCCGGCAACCAATACGAGCAGGTGATCCGCGACTACTATCTCTATCTGGACGACGAGGTCGGCCGCCTGCTGGAGTTGCTCGACGAGGAAACGGCCGTGCTGGTGCTGTCCGATCACGGCGCGCAGCGCCTCGACGGCGGCTTTTGCGTGAACGAGTGGCTCTTCGACCAGGGCGATCTCGCCTTGCACCGGTATCCCGACCAGGTAACTCCCGTCACCGGGCTGGAAATCGACTGGGGCCGCACCACCGCCTGGAGCGAGGGGGGATACTACGCCCGCGTCTTTCTCAACGTGAAGGGGCGCGAGCCGCAAGGCATCATCGACCCGGCCGACTATGAAAAGGTCCGCGATGACCTGGCGGTCCGGCTCGAGGCGACCACCGACGACGCCGGCCGCCTCATGGGTACGCTGGTCTACAAGCCCCAGCAGCTCTATCGCGAGGTCAAAAACGTCGCCCCCGACCTGATCGTGCACTTCGGCGGGTTGTACTGGCGGTCGGTCGGCGGCCTCGGCTATCGGGCCTTCCACGTGCATGAGAACGACACCGGGCCTGACGACTGCAACCACGCCCAGTTCGGTGCCTTCATCCTGGCGGCGCCCGGCCTGGCCATCCATGGCGAGGTGAAGCGGGCCAACCTGCTCGACATGGCGCCTGCGCTGCTCGAGCTGGCCGGCTACGACGTGCCCGCCTCGATGCAAGGATCGCTCGCCGCCGCGCCCGCCTCGACGCCGGTGCCCAGCGGCGTCTCGGAAGCGGACGAGGAAATCATCCGCCAGCGTTTGAGCGGCCTGGGGTACATCGGATGACGAGCCGAAGCGAAGTGCCCGCCCTGGCGGTGCTGGACCCGGTGGAAACCGGCGCAGCGCGGCCGGCGGCGACCCGGCGAACGGCCGCGCCCGTGCCCGACCTGCGGCCCGCCGACGTGCTTCGCCTGGCGCTCTGCTTGGCGCTGCTCACCGGACTGCTCGAAGCAGCTCATTGGGCGTTCAGGCGCCACGTACTCGGCGAGTTCATTGCCCAGGGGCACGGCTATCTCTGGATGGCGCCGGTCGCCCAGCTAGCGGTCTTCGCGCTGCCGGCGCTCGGGCTGGCTTGGCTCGCGGGCCGGCGAGCGCAGCCGGCACTGCTGTCTCTGGTGGTCACTTTGCTCGCCTTTGTCGGCTGGTTCAATCTTGTCTTGCTGGTGCCCAAGCTGCACACCATGGCGCAGGCCATGTTGGCGCTTGGGCTGGCGGCGGCCACGGGCCGGCTGGCGGAGCGACGTGGCCGGACCGTGCTGGCCGCCGTTCGACGCGGCGCCGGCGGGCTGCCGGTGGCAGTGGCCCTGATCGCCGCGGTCGTCGAAGGACGTGCCTGGCAAACGGAGCGCGCCGCCCTATCGGTGCTGCCGGCCCCGCCCCGCGGCGCGCCCAACGTCATCTTGATCGTGCTCGATACCGTGCGGGCCGACGCCTTGGGGCTCCACGGGCAGGGCGGCGATGCTTCTCCAAACCTCGATCGGCTGGCTGCCAGAGGCGTGGTCTTCGAGCATGCGCTTTCAACCGCGCCTTGGACGCTTCCCGCCCATGCGGGGATGTTTACCGGGCTGCTGCCGCACGAGGTGTCGTGCGATTGGAGCTCGCCGCTCGACGGCCGTCAGACCACGCTGGCCGAGTGGCTGGCGGTTCGGGGTTATGAGACAGCCGGATTCGTAGCCAACACGCGCTACACCA
>JBBDNX010000537.1:0-16238 GCA_040877345.1 Pirellulales bacterium | reverse complement strand
CTCGGCCAGCAAGCGGCCGACTTGCGTCGCGGCATTGCGCTGGGCGAGCAAGACCGTGTAGCAGATCACCGGAACCTCACGCGTGCCGGAAGGGGTCGCCCAGCGCCGGACAAGGGCCGGCCGGGGGGGCGAAGTATTGCAGAAACCCGGCCGCGGAGAAAGTGCAGTTGCCGCGGCGGCAGGTGCCGGCCCGCTGCCGGCGGACTTGAAACTTTCCTGAAAAGGCCTATCTTTTCAGTTTGCCTCGCTTCCCCGCACCCACGAAGAGTTCGTCATGACGATCCGGCCACGAACAGCAAGAACCATGGCTCTGAAGCGGCGGCGCTGCCCGAAGTGCGGCGGCAAGCTGAACCCGCAGCGCAAGCGATGCCCGCGGTGCGCGAAAAAGCTCACCTAGCGGAGACCAGCCGGCACCAGGCACCGGGCCTCAATGCCCGACGCCCCAGCGGAGATGGCTGGTCCGTTTCACCTCCGGGTCGTGATTCATCAGCTCGGAAGGGGCGCGCTTGATGCCGGAGCCGGGCCTGATGGCCCCGCGGACGCCGAGCAGTTCCGGATGGCGGGCAATCTTGTCGGAAAAGGTGCGGACGTCGCGGACGATCGGTCCCAGCTCCCTGGTCAGCTCGTTGATGTTCGTGGCCGCCGAGTTGATCTGCTGATAGACATCGGGGTTGCTCAGCAACTGCCCGAGCGAGCCGCGAGGGTCGGTGAGCGAATCGCTGAAGGTGCTCAACTGGGTCAGCACCTGGTCGAGCCTGGCAGTGGCGCGTTCCACGTTTTCCACGAGCTGGCCGCCCCGCTCGCCCAGGGGCCTGGTGAGACCTTCGAGGTTGGCCAGGTTGCGGTCGACGCCCGACAGCGTGTTGCGCAGGCCGCCGATGGTGTCGCGGGCCTCGTCGAGCACCTTGGGCAGATCGGCGATGGCCCGCCTGAGATTCTCCTTGACGACCGGGTCGCTGAGTATTTCGTCGGTGCTCTCGATGGTGGCCCGCAGCCGGTCGATCGTCTGCTCGCTCTTGTCCACGATGCGTGCGATCTGCTCTTCGTTCGCTTCCAGCACGTCGCCGACGCGGCGGGCCAGGACGCCGATCTCTTCGCTCGTCCGCCCCACCGAGCCGATGGCCTGCGCCAGGTTGCCTTCCAGGTTCGAGATCACCTGCAGCGGGTCGGACTGCTGAACCCCGACCACCCAATCGCCGTCCTTGAAGTATTCGTCCGGCGTGTGGTCCGGGTCTCCGTCGATGAACTCCAGCACCGCGTCGCCCAGCAGCGAGTTCTGGATGCGGCAGACTTCGTCCGTCCGCAGCCGAACGTCGGAGTTGATCTCCACCGTCACCTCGGCCCCCGCCTCGTCTTCCGCGAAGCCCACTTGCGACACGTGGCCGATGCGGATCCCGAACTTGCGCACCGGCGTGTCCTGCACCACGCCGGGCGCCTGCAGGAAGTGGATGTGCAAGGTGTACGTTCCTCGAACCAGCGCGGGGAAATGGCCGAACAGCAGCACGAGAATGGCCGTGATGATGATCGAGGCCAGCACCATCACGCCCACGCGGAACTGTACGACTCGTTCGTCCATGCTATCGCCGAATGAAGTTGCAGCCGCCCTCGCCGGGCACTCCTAGGCTCGCGAGGCCTGGGCCTGTTCGCGCATTTCCATCAACCGCTCGCCCGCCTCGCCCCGGATGAACTGCGCCACCCGCTTGTCGCGCACCGCCTCGAGCTGGTCGGGCCGCCCGTCGAAAATCACCTGCGGTTCGCCCGCCTCCAGCCGTGCCAGCGGGTACAGCATCACGATCCGGTCGGCCACCTTGCGGGCCGTGTTCATGTCGTGCGTGACCACCACGCCCGTGACCGGCTGCACCCGGCGCGTGCGGAGGATCAGCTCGTTGATGACGTCGCTCATGATCGGATCCAGCCCCGTGGTCGGCTCGTCGTACAGAATGATCTCGGGATCCATGACCAGCGCCCGGGCCAGCCCTACCCGCTTCCGCATGCCGCCCGACAGCTCGGCCGGCTTGCGCACCAGCACGTTCTCCGGCAAGCCTACCTGGGCCAGCCGCTCCAACACGATCTTGCGCACCTCCCCCTCCGGCGTGTCGCTGTGCTGCCGCAGGGGAAAGGCCACGTTCTCGAGCACCGTCATGCTGTCGAACAGGGCCGCCTGCTGGAACAAAAAACCGTAACGCACCCGCTGGCGGCTCAGCTCCTGCTCGGTCATGCCGGCCAGGTCGCGGCCGTCGAACAAGACTTTCCCCCGCGTGGGGCGCACCAGCCCGATCATGCTCTTTATCAGCACCGTCTTGCCGCAGCCGCTCTCGCCGATCACCGCCAACGTCTGGCCTCGCGGAATCACCAGGTCGATGCCGTGCAGCACGTGATGCCGGCCGAAATCGACGCACAGCCCGCGGGCCTCGACCAGCGGCTCGGCGGCCTTCGGATTGGAACGCTCGCTTGCCATGATGCCTAAAAGAACCCCACCCCCTCGGGCCACAGGTAGTGATACACGGTGTTGATCAGAATGCCCAGCAGCAGGTCGAGGATCAGGATCATCACGAAGGAGTAGACAAAGGCGCTCGTCGCCGCGCGGCCCACGCCTTCGGCCCCCGGGTCGCAGTTGAATCCCCGATAGCAACTGATCAGGGCGATGGCCGCCCCGAAGAACAGGCTCTTGAACACGCCGCTGAACACATCGTACAGGCCGACCACCTTGCGCGAGTTCTCCCAGTAGTGGTGCGAGTCGATGTCCAGGCGGATCGTGCTGTACAGCCAGCCGCCGATGATCCCCATGAAGTCGGCCATCACCGTCAGCGTGGGAATCAGGAACAGGCAGCCCAGGAAGCGGGGCACGACCAGGTAATGGATCGGGTTGGCGCCCATGCTCGACAGCGCGTCGATCTGCTCGGTGACTCGCATCGTTCCCAACTCGGCCGCCATGGCGCTGCCGACCCGCCCCGCCAGCATCGTGGCCGCCAGCACGGGCCCCAGCTCGCGCAGCAACGTCAGGTTGATCACCCCTCCCAGGCGGGTCTCGAGGTGAAAGTAGCGGAACGTCGAGTGGCTCTGTTCGGCCAGCACCATGCCGATGAACGTCCCCGTCAGGGCCACCACCGGCAGGCTCAGCACGCCGATCTGGTAGAAGTTTGGCAGCAAGGTCTCCTTGCGTGGCAGCCGGGTCAACAACCACGTGAGCGTCCGCAGCCCGAACAGCGAGATATCGCCCAGGGCCGCCACCCTGCCCAGCACCAGCCCGCCCAGCCGGCTGATCCAGTCGGTGGCCACCTCGGCCGGCCGCCAGCCTGCCAACCCATGGGGTGAGGCGTAATCCGTCGCGCCCTGTGACATCGGAGCAGTTTCTTCCCTGGTACAAACGCGGACGACAGCACTCGCGCGCCGAGTGGACGCAGATAGTCAGCTCTTATTTCGGCTGGTCAATCGTACGGCGTGAGGAAAGTTTGCCGGTCGATTAGAATGAGCAGACAAGGCGGAAGAGGCGTTCTAGGCAGGATCCGAGTTAGAAAAAGCTTGCCAGCGGAAAGCCTGGAGCAGATACTGCGGGGCCAGTGGGGACAATTTCCATGACCAGACCGAGCGGATGCTCATCCGCGGGGGGGAATCCGTGCAAGACGATCAACGCCGTGCCGATGGCGAGGATGAGAATCTGATTGATGCGGAAGAAGCGGAAGCAGCCGGCCACGACGAGGCCGAAGTCGCTTCGCAGCCTTTTGTGGAGGAGTACCAGAACCCCGGGGTCAACTGGTTCTTCTGGATTGCTGGACTATCGCTGGTCAACGCGGCCGTCGCCTTGACCAGCGATGGCGAGGGGAGGCAATTTGTAATCGGACTCGGGATTACGGCGATCATCAACGGACTGGCGCTTGGCATGGCCCAAAACGCCGCGCCCCAAGTCGCGATGATCGCGAAAGCGACTAGCTTCGCCCTGAGCGTGCTGGCGTCCGGCGTGTTCGTGGGCTTTGGCATCTTGGGCCGCAAGGCGTTTGTCTGGGCCATTGCCCTGGGCATGTTTCTTTACGCGCTGGATGGGCTGATCTACCTCGCATATCAGGACTGGATGAGCTTTGGCTTTCATCTGTTCGCCCTGTTCTTCCTGTTTGGCGCGCTGAATACGGCGCGAGAGTGGCAGCGGCGGCAGGCGCTGGCCTGGAGCGCCGGCGCGAGTTGAATGTCCATCGGGTGCCTGGGGCAAAGCGTTAGCGTGCCCCAGTTGCTCGATTTGGCACGGCGATGTCTGGGGCGCTCGCGCGTCTACCCTGACCCCGCCCGCTCCAGCCCACCCCCGCCCCGATCCGTCCGACCTACTCGCTGGCCGATGCCGAGTCGCCGGCGCTCCCGGCCGCGCCGGCTCCGACGGGGGGCTCGGCCCCTTCGGAGACCGTGCCCTCGAAGACGAGCTGCTTGGCGTCGCCCACCTTGCGCACGTCGACTTGGATCGTGTCCTTGCCCTGGAACTCCCCCTTCAACAGCTCCTCGGAGAGCGGGTCCTCGACAAAGTTCTCGATCGCCCGCCGCAGCGGCCGGGCGCCGAAATCGGTGTTCGAGCCCTTCTTGACCAGGAACTGCTTCGCCTCGTCGGACAGCACCAGCTTCAAGCCCCGCTCCTCGAGCCGGTGGCGGACCTTGCCCAGCTCCAGATCGACCACGTCCTTGAGATCATCGAGGCTCAGGTGCCGGAACGTGATGATGTCGTCGACGCGGTTCAGGAACTCAGGCCGGAACACCTTTTCAATCCGCTCGTTGACGCGGGTCTTCATGCTCTCGTACGTCGAATCGTCCTCGGGCTTCTGGAAGCCGAAGGCCGTCTCGTTCTTGATCGCCTCCGCCCCCGCGTTCGTGGTCATGATCAGGATCGTGTTGCGGAAGTCGACGTTGCGGCCGAAACTGTCCGTCAGACGCCCCTCTTCCATGACCTGCAGCAGCATGTTGAACACGTCGGGGTGGGCCTTCTCGATTTCGTCCAAGAGCACCACGGCGTAGGGGCGGCGGCGGATCTTTTCGGTGAGCTGCCCCCCCTCCTCGAAGCCCACGTAGCCCGGCGGCGCGCCGATCAGACGGCTCACGTTGTGCTTCTCCATGTACTCGCTCATGTCGATCTGGATCAGCGCGTCCTCGTCGCCGAACATGAACTCGGCCAGGGCCTTGGCCAGCAGCGTCTTACCCACGCCGGTCGGTCCGGCGAAGATGAAGCAGCCGGTCGGCCGCTTGGGATCCTTGAGCCCGCTGCGGCTCCGTCGCACCGCCTTGGAAATCGACCGGATCGCCTCGTCCTGGCTGATCACCCGCTTGTGCAGGTCCTTTTCCATCTCCATCAGCCGCAGCGAGTCCTCCGTGGTCATCCGCGTCAGCGGGATGCCCGTCATCTTCGAGACCACCTCGGCGATCACTTCCTCGTCCACCACGCCGTCGGCCTCGCGCGATTTCTCCCGCCAGTCGCGGGTGATCGACTGCTTCTTCTTCTTGAGCTTGTCGGCCTGGTCGCGCAGCGCGGCCGCCTTCTCGAAGTCCTGGTTGGCCACCGCCTCTTCTTTTTCCTTGTTCAGGTGCTCGACCTCTTCGTCGATCTCCTTCAGGTCGGGGGGCCGGGTCATCGCCTTCAACCGCACGCGGGCGCCGGCCTCGTCGATGACGTCGATCGCCTTGTCCGGAAGGCAGCGGGCCGTGATGTAGCGGCTCGACAGCTCGACCGCCGAGGTCAGCGCATCGTCGGTGATCTGCACGCGGTGGTGCGACTCGTAGCGGTCGCGGAGCCCCTTCAGGATCTCGACCGTCTCGGCCTTGGTCGAAGGCTCGACCATCACGAGTTGGAAGCGCCGGTCCAGCGCGCTGTCCTTCTCGATGTATTTGCGGTACTCGTCGAGCGTCGTGGCGCCGATGCACTGGATCTCGCCGCGGGCCAGGGCCGGCTTGAGCACGTTCGACGCGTCGATGGCGCCTTCGGCCCCGCCGGCGCCGACCAGCGTGTGCAGCTCGTCGATGAACAGGATCGTGTTCTTGGCGCGGCGGACCTCGTTCATCACCGCCTTGATCCGCTCCTCGAACTGACCGCGGTACTTGGTGCCCGCCACCATCATGGCCAGGTCCAGGACCACGATTCGCCGGTCCGAGAGCAGCTCCGGCACGTCGCCGTCGACCACCCGCTGGGCAAAACCTTCGACAATCGCGGTCTTGCCCACCCCCGCCTCGCCCAGCAGCACCGGGTTGTTCTTGGTGCGGCGGCAGAGGATCTGGATGGCCCGCTCGATCTCCTTTTCCCGCCCGATGACCGGGTCGAGCTTGCCCTGGCGGGCCAGCTCCGTCAGATCGCGTCCAAAGCTGTCCAGGGCCGGCGTCTTCGACTTGCTCGACTTGCTCGTTTCCGAGCTCGCCCCGCCCCCAGCCGCGCTGCGCTCGCCCCCTTCGCTCCCCTCCATGCCGTGGCCCAGCAGGTTCAAAACCTCCTCGCGGACCTCTTCCAGCTTCAGCCCCAGGTTCATCAGCACCTGGGCCGCCACGCCTTCCTGCTCGCGCAGCAGGCCCAGCAGGATGTGCTCGGTCCCCACGTAGTTGTGATTGAGGTTGCGGGCCTCTTCCATCGAATACTCGATCACTTTCTTGGCCCGTGGCGTCTGCGGCAGCTTGCCCATCGTGACCATGTCGGGCCCGCTTTGAACCAGCTTTTCCACCTCGTGCCGGATCTTGCGCAGATCCACGTCCAGGTTCTTCAGCACGTTGGCTGCCACCCCGCTGCCTTCCTTGATCAGACCCAACAGCACGTGCTCCGTGCCGATGTATTCGTGGTTGAACCGCTGCGCCTCCTGGTTGGCCAACTGCATGACCTTGCGGGCACGGTCCGTGAATCGCTCGTACATTCCAGTTCTCCCTTCGCCTTCGTCAGGCCGCCCCCAGCATACCACCAGCCGCCCCCAGCATACCTTCAGCCGGCCCTGCGGCCACGTCCGGCCGGCCAACGGCGGAGGCCTTGCCCGTCGCCTCGGCGAGGCGCTCGAGCTCCGCGGCGATCTCCCACTGCCATTTGGCCGATCCGTCGAACTTCATTAACTCGTTGAGCTGCCGGCGAGCGTCGTCAATGCGGCCAGTGTGCCTGAAGACCGTCGCCAGCAGCAAGTGTGCCTCCACGTCACGGGCCTGGCCGCGCAGCAGCCGGTTGCAAACCGCCTCCGCCTCGAACCAGTTCCCCCTTAAGTATTCCCCCAAAGCCCGCGGAAACAAGTCCTCGCTCTCCGGCGGCCGAGATCCGTCGCACTCGCCTGCAATCCAGCGGCGGCCCGCCAGGACCGAACCGCTCCAGAACACCAGCACGGCCGTCCAGGCCGCAAGCCGCAATCCCGGAGCGAACAATTCCGTCCACACCAGGCTGGTCAGTAATAATAGGTTCAACAGGCAAGAAAAGCCGGCCGCCAGCAGCAATCCAGACCAGGCCCCCCGCAACCATAGTTGGGGCAAGCCAGGCCAGAGACAAGCCGCCCAGCCAATGGTCGAACAGCCGGCTCGATCGGTCCGCGGGCCGCGCATCGGAAAAAAGCTCCTTCTTTACACCGGCGACGGTGCGGAAACTCCGCCGAAGAATTCTAGCGATCAATGCCGCTTCGATCAAGGCAACCGAAAGTGAGCCTTGAAGTTAGGTTGATTCTTGCGAAACTAGACCTTGATGCGATACCAGTTTACACCCGGCGCAGAAAGAGCACTGGCCGCCGCGGCACGTTGGACAAGCGGCAACGATTGTGACGCCCTCGAGCCGGCCGAGCTACTGCTTGGACTCCTCGACGAAGTCGAGTGCCGGGCCGCCCGGATGTTGGCCGCAAAAGGCATCCATGCCCCCCTGGTTCAGGCACAATGGCCCGAATTGAAGGTCCGCGCCGGCCAGCCTGCCAACCGCATCCGGACCTTTTCGGACCAGCTTGCCAGCTCACTGGAAGCGGCCGTGATGCGGCTGGCCGACCACCCCCGGCCGCTGGTGCTGGCTACCGAGCACTTGTTGCTCGCTCTCGTCTCGCACAAGCACGAGGTGTCGAGCTGGCTGGCCCGGCACGGCTTTGCGGCGGAGGAAATGGCCTGCGAGATCGACCGCTTGTACGGCCTGGCGGCCGGGCCCTTGCCGCTAGGGGCCAGCGAGCAGGCCGGGCAGCGGACGAGCCAAGGCGGCGGCGAGCCGGCTGCCCACGATGAGTCCGCCCCGCCCGACCCGGCCGCCAGCATCTACGAACGGCCGCGGGTGGCGCGGATTCTGGACGCGGCCGCCAATCGGGCCCGCGAGGCGCTGCGCGTGATCGAGGACTACGCCAGGTTCGCACTGGACGACGCCGGGCTGACTTCCCAGATCAAGCAACTGCGCCACGCGATCTCTCAGACACTGTCCGCCCTGGTGCCCCGCCAGGCACTGGCGGCCAGAGACACCGAGGCCGACGTGGGAACCGGGCTGACGGCCGCCTCCGAAAGCCGGCGCGCGGACCTGGAGAGTGTTCTGACCGCGAATTTCAAGCGGTTGGAGGAAGCGCTGCGCAGCCTGGAAGAGTACGGCAAGCTGCTCGACCCGGCACTGGCGGAACAGTGCAAGCAGTGGCGATATCGCACCTATACCTTGCACCGAGCGGTTGTGCTGGCCGGCAGAACGCATGCCAGGCCCGATTTGCCGCGCCTCTGTGTGCTCGTCGATGGCGGACTCAGCGAAGCCGCGTTCGCCGAGCGGATCGAGGCCTTGCTGGCGGCCGGCGTGCGGCTGCTTCAATTGCGCGATAAGACCCTCGACGATCGCGCGCTGCTCGCGCGGGCGCGGACGGCGCGAAGCTTGACCCGGGCCGCCGCGGCGCTGTTGATCATCAACGACCGCGCCGACCTGGCCGCCCTGGTGAATGCCGACGGCGTACACGTCGGCCAGCACGATTTGGCCGTGAGCGAGGCCCGCGCCATGGTCTCCGTCTCCGGCTCGGCCTTGGTGGGTGTTTCGACGCATTCGCTGGAACAGGCGCGGCAGGCGGAGGCGGACGGGGCCGACTACATCGGCGTGGGACCGACGTTTGCCTCGAACACCAAGCGCTTCGAACCGGGCGAATTGCAGGGTGTCGAGTTGTTGCGGGCCGTGGCAGCCGAGATTCACTTGCCAGCCTTCGCCATCGGCGGCATCGATCGCGGCAACCTGCCCCAGGTGCTGGCGGCCGGCTTCAGCCGCGTCGCCGTCAGCGGGGCGGTTGCCCAGGCCGCCCACCCCGCAAGCGCAGCCGCCGAGCTATTGGAAATGCTTGGGACGCGAGCACGCAATAACGAGTAACACACGCCCGGTAGCAGAACTCGCCAGAGTTCTGGTGAACGCCCGCTCGTAGCAGAACTGCTCCGAAAACTTCTGCCAGGGCGGCGCTCAGGGAGAGGGTCCTTGGTGCCTGGGACGGAACACAGATTCGAGGCGAAAGTGGGGACGTGGATGGGTGGAAGGCGTGCACTACCAGCCCCGGAACGGGGCGAAAGTCAATAGCCGGGCGGCGTAAGCCCCCGGCAGCGCGCCACCGACACCGCCGTAAGCCCCCGAAGGGGGCGACAGTGATCGTAGCCTGAGTTGGGTTTCCGAAATACGTGGCGTGCGTATCGAGGTTCGCCAAGTTTTTCATCCTTCAGGGTGCCGGCACGACATGACCGACTCGCCAGAGTTCTGATGACATGCCTGCTCGTAGCAGAACTGCTCCGAAAACTTCCGTCAGGGGCGGCACGCACGAGAGGGTCCTTGGCGCCTGGGACGGAATACAGATTCGAGGCGAAAGTGGGACGTGGACGGTTGGAAGGCGTGCACTACCAGCCCCGGAACGGGGCGAAAGTCAATAGCCGGGCGGCGTAAGCCCCCGGCAGCGCGCCACCGACACCGCCGTAAGCCCCCGAAGGGGGCGACAGTGATCGTAGCCTGAGTTGGGTTTCCGAAATACGTGGCGTGCGTATCGAGGTTCGCCAAGTTTTTCATCCTTCAGGGTGCCGGTACGGCATGACGAACTCGCCAGAGTTCTGGTGAAAACACCAAAACGGCCCGAATTCTGGCGAATCCGGCTACACGAGAGGGCCCGACGGCCCGAATTCTGGCGAATCCGGCTACGGGAGAACGCGTGCTGTATCGGTCAGGTTTCGCCCGTAGCGGCAAAATCGTGGCCGCCGCGAGCCGCCACGCCTACCAGCGCCAGCGCCAGGCACATCAGCCCCAGCGCCACCCAGTAGGGCAGCGTGGTGGCGATGTAAAACAACGGAATCGACACCAGCGGGCCGACGATCCGCGCCAGCGAGCTGATGCTCTGCGCGACCCCCAGGATCGCCCCTTGCCGGGCCGGGTCGCTGCGGCGAGAGATCAGGGCCGTCAGCGAAGGAGTCATGAAAGCGAAGCCCGTGACTTCCGTCGCCGAAGCGACCAGGAGCATACCCAGGCTGGTGCGAGTAGTGGCCCAAGCCAGCAGGGCAAATCCCAGGATCGACAAGACGGCGCCGATTCCGGCCAGCACCGGCTCGCTCCGCCGGGTCGCCAGCCGGCGCACCAGAAAGCCCTGCACGACGCTCAGCACCAGCCCCACGAAGGCGAAGAACAACAGCACCTGGTGGTACTCGAAGCCAAAGCCGCCGCGCTCGGAGCTCAACAACAGCGACAACGTCGCCTCGAAGCTGCCGAACGACAACACGCTGATGAACGACGTGACGAGAAGTGCGCCGACCGACGGAGTAGCCCGCGCATCGCCCCAACTGCGCGGATCGAACAGCCTCCGGCCGGCCCGCGCACTTTCAGACCGCAGCGATTCAGGCAGCTTGAAGAGAGCCAGCAGCAGGGCCCCTGCCGACAAGGCGGAGGCCGTGTAGCCGGGCCAAGGACTCACGCCCACGTCGGGCGAAAACACCAGGGCCGCGGCGCCCAGCAACGGCCCGAAGGTGAACCCCAATCCAAACGCGGCTCCGATCAACGCCATGCCGCGGGCCCGGGTCTCGCGGGTGGTGGTGTCGGCAATGTAAGCCTGGGCCGTGGCGATGGTGGCCCCCGAGATGCCGGCCCCAATCCGGGCGATGAACAGCCACTCCAGGCTCTGGCTGAGCGTCGCCACTCCAAACAGCGCATAGAAAAACGCCGAGCCCGCCAGACCGATGATGATCACCGGCCGGCGGCCGAAGCGGTCGGACACGCGGCCCCACAGCGGAGAGAACAAGAACTGCATAGCCGAAAAGCTGGCCATCAGGCCGCCGATCGTCCAACCCAGGGCTCGCCCTGAAAGCCCGTAATTGGTGGCGAACTGCTGGGCATAAATCGGCAGCAGCGGCAGCACCATTCCGAACCCCAACAGGTCGATGAACACCGCCAGAAAAACAACCAGCAGCGAGCCTTTGCCGGAAGCGTGCGACATGCCGAAGTGCGAGGTGGGGGGTCCGGGCAAAGCCCCGTTTGTACTCAGCGGCGATGGCCCACGCAACGGCTGGCCGGCGCGCGGCGGGCGCTTTATGATGGATGCATGACCCGCAGCACGTACGACGAGCGCCGGCGGCTGGAGTCGTTGGACGCCGAGACGCGCCAGCGGCACCAGCTTGCCCGTCTCAACGAGCTCCTCCAGCGGATTCTGCCCCACAACCAGTTCTACTCCCAGCGGCTGCACGATTTGCGCCGCCCGATCGAATCGCTGGAAGAGCTGACCGAGCTGCCTTACACCTTCAAAGAAGGCCTGCTCGGCTCGCGCCAGGCCGGCGAGGCGGCGGCCAATTGCACCTATCCCTTGGACCGCTACGTTCGGTTCCACCAAACCTCCGGAACCCGCGGCCGACCGCTCACGGTGCTCGACACGGCCGACGATTGGCAATGGTGGATCGACTGCTGGCAGTACGTGTTGGACGCGGCCGAGGTCACCTCGTCGGACCGCGTGATGATGGCATTTTCGTTCGGGCCGTTCATCGGCTTCTGGAGCGCGTACGATGCCGCCTCGTCCCGCGGCTGCCTGATGATCCCCGGCGGCGGAATGAACACGTTCTCGCGGCTCGAGCTGTTGCGCGCCAGCCGGGCCACCGTCGTGTGCTGCACCCCCAGTTACGCCTTGCACATGGCCGAACTGGCCGCCCAGCGGCAGATCGACGTGGGCCAGCTCGACGTGCGGGTGCTCATCCTGGCCGGAGAGCCGGGCGGCTCGGTGCCCGCCATACGCTCGCGGATCGAGCTGGCCTGGCAGGCCCGCGTGCTCGACCACGGCGGGGCCACCGAAGTCGGGCCCTGGGGTTACGGCGACCGCGACGGCCGCGGGCTGCACGTGCTGGAATCCGAGTTCATCGCCGAGTTCCTCTCGGTCGAGTCCGGCAAGCCGGCCACCGAG
Organism: Pirellulales bacterium; assembly: GCA_040877345.1. Classification (GTDB taxonomy): domain Bacteria; phylum Planctomycetota; class Planctomycetia; order Pirellulales; family JAICIG01; genus JBBDNX01. Next base: position 3,918 of record JBBDNX010000537.1, on the reverse strand, counting down.
GGAGAACTCGCCGAGCTGGTGCTGACCAACCTGGGCCGCGCCGGCTGCCCGGTGCTCCGCTACCGCACGGGCGACCTGGTGCGGCCGCTTTGGCAGCATGATCTGCCCACCCGGTTCGTGCTGCTCGACGGCGGCGTGCTGGGGCGGGCCGACGACATGATGATCGTGCGCGGGGTGAACGTCTTTCCCAGCGCCATCGAGCAGATCCTCCGCAGCTTTCCGGAAGTGCTCGAATACCGGATGACCGTCTACAAGAACGAGCAGATGGATCAATTGTCGATCGACATTGAAGACCGGCTGGACCGGCCGCAGCGGGTGGCGGAGGAGCTTCGGCTGCGGCTGGGGCTCAAGGTCGACGTGCGCAGCGTGCCCACCGGCTCGCTGCCGCGGTTCGAGGGCAAGGCAAAGCGATTTATCGATGAACGCTCGATCGCCTGAAGCCACGGCCCGCAAACGACGGACCGGGCCGCGACGCGAAGCAGCCGGCGCTGAACTGATGACCCGACCAACCACCTTTTCCACTCCGGCCGAGCTGCGGCGAGCCATCCGGGCCGGCCTGCACCAGGGCCCGACCGCCGGATTGGTCCCCGGCTTCGTGCAGGCCAATTTGGTGATCCTGCCCGCCGGCGAGGCGGCCGACTTCGCCCACTTCTGCCGGCTCAACGCCCAGGCCTGCCCGCTGATCGAACAGACCAGCCCAGGCGAGGCGGAGGCCGCACAGTCGGCGACCGGCAGCGACCTGCGGACCGACGTGCCGCGCTACCGCGTCTTCAGGCACGGCCAGGCCGACCCGGTCGAACCGGCCGATGTCAGCCACCTCTGGCGCGACGACCTGGTCGGTTTTCTGCTGGGCTGCTCGTTCACGTTCGAGGCGGCCTTGCAGGCAGCCGGGCTGGAAGTGCGGCACATCGACCAGGGGTGCAACGTGCCCATGTACCGCACCAGCCTGGCGTGCCGCCCGGCCGGCCGCTTCGCGGGTCCGCTGGTGGTCAGCATGCGACCCTTCGCCGCCGGCCGGGTCGGCGAGGTGCGTCGGATCACCGCCCGCTATCCGCGGATGCACGGCGCTCCGGTACACGCCGGCGACCCGGCGGTACTGGGCATTGCCGACCTGGCGCGTCCCGATTTCGGCGAGGCGGTCGGCATTCGCGCCGGAGAGGTGCCGGTGTTTTGGGCTTGTGGCGTCACACCGCAGTTGGCGCTGGCGGCCGCACGGCCCGAGATTGCCATGACCCACAGCCCCGGCTGCATGTTCGTGACCGACCTGCGGGAAGAGACCTTTTGCGAACCGGTCGAATAGCGGAAGCAATCTCACGCAAACGCCCGAAGGCGCAAAGAAGACTTTGCCATTGCAACGATGCGCAATCCATATAGATCTTGCGGAATTCCTTTTGACAACACCGGCCACGTTGGTACGATCCAGGAGTCTGGCGGTCCCTTTTCCCGTCTGACCCTCCAGAGGCTTTGTAGCAAGGGGAGGCACTCCGATGAGACGCAACTATTCGGCCGTCGATGCTTCTTTCGGTCGGCCCGGTCGGCGGCTCCGCGTGGAGAAACTTGAAGACCGGGAGCCGCCGAGCGACGGCGGGCTCGGTCTGCTGGCAGGTGCGGCTTATTGATGGGGCTGGGGAGAGGAATTCTACACGGCCGGTATCTCCGCCAACGACTTCGAGACCGCTTTATCGAAGGTCACATCCGACGCCCAGGCCGAAGATCCTTCTCTCGACTGGCTGGACGAGATCTTGCTTTGGACCATCCCGGCAGAAGGCGACGGGGTCGTTTATGATCCGCTTGAGGCAACCTTTGACGACTGGCTCGTCGATCACGTGAGCCGGCTAGGCACGCAACTCGATCTTGACCTGGAACCTGAAAGCGCTTCCGACCGCTTGAAGGCGCTTTTTGCTCAGGCTGTCGACCTGGCGATTGCCAGCGGCGGCTCGCTGGCGGGCGTGCAACCCGAAGGGAATCTTGAGCAGGATGGCGGCAGCACCGGTTCGGAGACCGAAACGGGCTCGGAATCGCTGATGAGCTGCCCGCCAATGTGTCCGCCGCCGAATCAACCCCCAGACGCCAATGACGACGGCCCATACAAGGCAGCTTGGAACACACAGTTCGCGCTTCCCGACACGTGGAGCAACAATATCCTGGCCAACGACGTCGACATGGATGGGCCGGAATGGAAGAAGGCGTACAAAGTGACCGACCCATCCAATGGAACTGTCGATGTCTTTGAGTCGGGGGCGATCAACTATGTGCCCAACATCGGCTTCACCGGGATGGACAGCTTCACGTACAAGATTTTCGACGGCCTGGCATACAGCGATCCGGCCACAGTCACGATTCACGTGATTGGCATCAATTTGGAGATTCACGACGGGCAGGACGGCGCAGTCCTTCCCGAGGAGCCTCACCCCGAGAGCGAAACACTGCGCGGGGCATACACGGTGGCCAACCGCAACGACACGGACGGAGATGGGTTTCTTTTCGTAGACTCGGGAGACGGTCACGTAAAGGACTTCAGCACCACGTTCGATGGGCCACTCGATCCAGGGACGGAGACCTTCACTGTCGATGACCCGACGGGTTTCAAGCAGCTCCAGATGGTGCGCATTCGGCCGACCGCGACCGCGGTGTTCGAGGACAGTTTAATCTGGGATCTCGTCGGCAACCAGGTGACTTTAATTAGCGGCCTGAAGTTCCCGTATCCCCTCGGCGGAACCATGTTCCATCCCGGCCGCCCGGAAGTGGACTTGATGAAACTTGTGATCCATAGGCCCACGGCGACCGATCCGGCCGCTCCGGACCTTCACCTGTCTTGGAGCGGGGTGACTTTGTGGCTCACGCCAGAGAAGCAGTTTCCTTGGGCGGATATGCCCGGGCAAACGGTGAAGGTGTTTCCCCTGACAAGTGTTCCCGAGCAGGGAGGCCTGACGCTGTACGCCGAAGCGGCTCAGAGCACGTCGCTACGCGACCTTCACATATCGCTCGAATATCCGATCCCGCTGCACATGGGGGCCGTTGGCGTTACGGATGAGGTGCGGGCCACCGGCATCTGGTCAGATGTGATTGCGGTTTCCGCACGGCATGATCCCGCGAGCCTTTTTACCGATCCGGACGCGCTATTCCCTGATTGCGAAGACCCACCCAGGCCATTGGCAACTGCCGCGGGCGGCACTGGCGTCATCCCAATCACCGGAACCGAACCGCAGATCGGGAACGGGATTATGTTCCAGTTTGACGTTCTGCCGCATAGGGCGCCGGCAGATGGCACGTGGGAGAGCGACAAAGTATTTTTTGATGCAACCCGGCGGAAGGAAGGCCACGTTTGGCAGCGGGACCTGGCTACCGGCGATTGGAGCGATGTATTTCCGGCGCGGTTTCCACTGCGCCTTGAAGACCCGAACGATGATGACCTCCAAGAAGTTGATGAAAGTGATGAAGTGACAGCTCTTCACCACTTTTACTCGTATGATCTTCCCAGGTGGGATCGTGTGCCAAACCCGTCATGGGAAGTGTGGGCGTACCGCCGCAACTTCATTGAGTGGCTCCGAGTAGGATTTGGAGAGTCGCCGGAAGGCGACGTTGTAGCCGGCTCTCGCGTCTCGGACAGATACTTTTGGCACGCCGCCCACACGCTCGAAAACGTGCTCCAGGGTAACACGCGAGTTGTTCAACGTGTGGAGGGGTACCTGAATACCATTGGCGATGGTCATCTGAGCAAGCCGGAGATGGACCATCCGTGATATTGGGAGGAATCGAATGCGAGTGATCATAGCATTGACCATCGGCATTGGCATCTGTTTTGCGTCTTACGGAGCAGATTCCGACACGCGGAAACGGGATTCAACAATATCTGTCCGGGAGATCCTGAGAGGCCTTCAATCCGAGGATGTCGAGGACCGGGTGGCTGCCAAGGAA
>JBBDNX010000536.1:0-2951 GCA_040877345.1 Pirellulales bacterium | reverse complement strand
TGTTGGTTTCGGCCTCGAACTTCTTGATGTAGTACTTGTCGGTCTTGGCGTAGACCAGCCAGTCGATGTCCTGCGGGTTGTCGCCGGGGGTGTACTTGCGATGCTCGCTGAACTCGACGGAGAAACCATGGTAGGGGCTGGCGTGCAGCCCTTGCAGAAAGCCCTTGACGATGAACTGCGCGCGGAGGTCGAGCCTGCCTATCTGGCGGATCACTTCCGGCTTCAGGTATTTTTCCGCGGTGGCCATGGCTCAAGATCCAGCGGTGGGGGCGGCCGCGTGCCGCGGCGCGAGCGGTCGGCTTGCCCGGTGTATCGGCCGGCGGTGCAAGCGCCTGTCGTCTCGTCCCTATTATACGCGGCGCGCCGGCCGGCCGAACGGCCGCCTGCCGAGCAAGCCCCGCGCGGATAGCCTACCTCTCGAACTTCGGTATCTCGGGGGTCGGGATTTCCGCCAGCAGACGGGCGATCAGGTCCTCGTTGGTCATCCCTTCGGCCTGCGCCTGAAAGTTGGTGCTGATCCGGTGCCGCAGCACGCTGACCGCTATCTTCTTGACGTCGTCGATCGCCACCGAGAACCGCCCCTCCATGGCGGCCAGGGCCTTGCCGCCGTGGATCAGGAACTGGCCGGCCCTGGGTCCGGCTCCCCAATCGACCAGCTCGCGGACGAACTCCGGGGCCGATTCGTCCTTGGGCCGCGTGGCCCGCACCAGGCGGGACACGTACTTGATGATGTACTCACTGACGGCCACGGAGCCGACCAGCTTCTGCAGGTTCAGGATGGCCCGGCCGGAGAGCACCTTGCGGACTTCGGGGCGTTCGCCGCGGGTGGTGCCGGCCAGGATCTGCTCTTCCTCCGCCAGCGTCGGATAGTTGACCTTGATGTTGAACATGAAGCGGTCCAACTGCGCCTCGGGCAGCGGGTAGGTGCCTTCCTGCTCGATCGGGTTCTGCGTGGCGATGGCGAAGAACGGCTCGGGCAGCGGGTAGGTCTGCTGCCCCACCGAGACCTCGCGCTCCTGCATGGCCTGCAGCAAGGCGGCCTGGGTCTTAGGCGGGGTGCGGTTGATCTCGTCGGCCAGCAGGATGTTGGTGAAGACCGGGCCCTCGACGAAGCGGAAGCTCCGCCGGCCCTGGTCGTCTTCTTCCAGGACGTTGGTGCCGGTGATGTCGGAGGGCATCAGGTCGGGTGTGAACTGGATCCGCTTGAAGCCGACGTCGAGGATGCGGGCCAGGGTGCTGACCATCAGCGTCTTGGCCAGCCCCGGCACCCCTTCCAGCAGGCAGTGGCCGCGGGTGAAGATGGCCGCGAAGAGCTGCTCGATCACGTCCGCCTGTCCCACAATGACCTTCTGCAATTCGTCCTGCATGAGCCGCCGGTGGTGGCTGAACTCTTGGAGAACGTCGCCGAGGCTTCGGGGCTTGTTGGTGGTGGACAATGCCGTTCCTTGGTCTGGTGGGTGGCCGGCGCGAGATCCGGCCCCTCGCCCCGTGAAAAGCCGCATGCGTAGTCTACTGATTCTATAGGACACACCGGCGGCCAGCAACGAGCCGCGGCCGCCGCCGGCGCCGGCCCGGCCGGCGTAAACCCCGGCGAGCGAAGCGCTTGCACGGATGGCCGGACAGCGGCGCCGGGCGTAGCTGAATTCGCCGGAAGTCAGGCCGCACCGACTGGCGAATCCGTTTCCTCGTCTGCGCCGCAGCCTTAAGAATGGTTTTGAGTGGTACGCTTCCAACGGCCCTTGGCGCGGATTTGCCCATTACGAGGCTTGGCAATAGGATGAGTTGCTGGGCAGGCAGGCGATCGAAATTCACGCGACGGAAAGCCGGCTTGGAGAGGCCATCATGCACTTGCGTGCCCCAGCGCTGACGTTGATGCTGATGGCACTGGCCTGGCTGGCGGAGCCGCCCCGGGCGCACGGCCAGGTTGAGGCCGAGCAAGTCCGCGTGGCCATCGAGCGGGGCGTGACTTACCTGCGGCGCGAGCAGCGGGTGGACGGCTCGTGGCCGGAGCACCCGGGCGTGCCGTCCGGCATCACGTCGCTGTGTACGCTGGCGCTGTTGAACAGCGGCGTGCCGCCCGACGATCCGCAAGTGCAAAGCGCCTTGAACTACCTGCGCAAGCAGCAGTTGAGCATGACCTACGGCGTGGCCCTGCAGACCATGGTCTTCTGCGCCGCCGAGCCCAAGACCAGCCAGGCGCTGGTCCGCCGCAACGTGCTCTGGTTCGAGCAGCACCAGAACCGCACCGGACCCCTCAAGGGCGCCTGGGGCTACCCGCAGGCCGGCGGCGACAACTCGAATACGCAGTTTGCCCTGCTGGCACTGCACGAGGCGCAGCGGATCGGCGTGCCGGTGAACAACCAGACCTGGCAGATGGCGCTCGACTACTGGCAGCGGACGCAGAACGACGATGGCTCGTGGGGCTATAAGCCCGGCAACTCCGGCACCGGCAGCATGACCTGCGCGGGCATCGCCGCCTTGATCATTACGGCCGACAAGCTGAACGAGGGGGACGCCCGCGTCGAGCAGGGACGCGTCGTCTGCTGCCGCCAGCAAGAGGACAACACCGCCGTCGACCCCCCGCACGCCTGGATGGCGCGGGCCTTCACCGTGCACAGCAACCCGGGCATGCAGGGCGTCCAGCAGTGGCTCTTGTACTACCTGTACGGAGTGGAACGGGTGGGGCGGCTGACCAACCAGCGGTTCATCGGCCGCCACGATTGGTATCGCGAGGGGGCCGCGCTGTTGGTGAAAAGCCAGGACGAGCTGTCGGGGTTCTGGAAAGGCACGGGGCACGCCGAGGACGACACCCGCGTGGCGACCAGCCTGTCGCTGCTGTTCCTGGCCAAGGGGCGGCGGCCCGTGCTGGCCGCCAAGGTCAAGCATGAACCGGCCGGCGACTGGAACCACCATCGCAGCGACCTGGCCAACCTGACCAGCTACATCGAAAC
>JBBDNX010000535.1:0-2953 GCA_040877345.1 Pirellulales bacterium | reverse complement strand
CTCACGGTCGAGGAGCTGGTGGACCTCCACGTCGGCGTCGCCGAACGTGCGGACCGGATCCACCGCTCCGATGCAGCCGTGCACCGAGGCCATTCCGGCGATCGTCGGATCGAGCGTGGCCATTCGAGTGAGGAATGGAGCAAAAACGCCGAACGGCGCCGCCGATCCGCTATACTCGCGGTCGACCAGCAGTCCCCAGTAGCCGGCGGCCGCCAACTCGTCCAGCACCTGCTGCGAGATCTTGCCGTGCTTGTCCAGCACCGTGCCCGACTCGCGGTGCCGCCGGACCACCGCCAGCGAGGCCTCCATCACCCTGCCGGCGTGCTCGGGCATCGGCGGCGGCGGAAAGCCGAACAGGTCGACCGGAACGCGCCCCTCCCACACCGCCCGATGCGCCGGGCTGGCCGTGGTCTGGTACTGCGGCGCAAACAGGGCCTCGACCTGGTCGTCGGCCCTGTCGATGGCTCCCGTCCGGCGGGCTTCCTCTTCGCTCTTGCCCCCCAGCTTCAGTGCCGTTTCGGCAAACGACTGCCGTTCGCCGTCGGCCGCTGGCGGATGCTCGTGCGGCCTGGCCCGGTTCGAAGGGTCGAGTTGCGGCTGGCTGGTTTTCATGGCGATCCTCGCGGTGGTCCGATGGGTCCATGGAATTATATCACCTTAATCGCGGCAGACTCCCAATGGCCGAAAGACGAGATGTCGCCAAATGGTCCTGGTGAAGTGGACGGCGGCCCGAATTTCTCGCGAATCCGGCTACCCGGCACGCCGCTAGCGTGCATCCGGCCCGACGGCTGCCGCCGCCAACTGGCGGGTTGAGCCGGCCTTCACTAAACTCAATTTCATCGAGAAATTTCCTCAAGTTGCGCGGATGTCATGGCTACCAATCTCACGCCTCAATACCACCGGGCCGAGGAGGAATACCGCCGGGCGGCCACCACTGAGGACGAGCTCAAGTGGCTCGAGGTCATGCTCCGCGAAATGCCGAAGCACAAGGCCTCGGAGAAACTGCAGTCCGAGCTCAAGCAGAAGATCAGCAAGGCCAAGAAGGAGCTGGAGGCCCAGCGCAAAAGTCCCAAGAAGGGGCACGGCGTCCGCATCCCCAGGCAGGGCGCCGGCACCGCGGTGCTCTTGGGCGGCCCGAACGCGGGCAAGAGCCAGTTGCTCGCCCGTCTCACGCGAGCCACTCCCGAGATCGCCGCCTATCCCTTCACTACCCGTGCCCCCATGCCCGGCATGATGCCCTGGGAAGACGTGTCGGTGCAGCTCATCGACACTCCCCCCATCACCCGCGACTTTCTCGAACCATACATGCAGGGCCTCGTGCGGGCCGCTGATCTGGCGCTGGTGCTGGTCGACCTGGGCAGCGATGACGGGATCGAGCAATTCCAGGAAATGTTCGACAAGCTCGCGGGCACCAAGACGCGGTTGGCTCGCGAGTCGGCCCTCGACGAAGACGACGTCGGCGTTTCCTACACCCGCACGCTGCTGGTCCCCAACAAGATCGATCTCGCCGACGCGGCTGAGCGGCTGGAGCTCTTCAACGAGCTGTGCACGCTCGACTGGCGGCGGTTTGTGATTTCAGCTCTGCACGGCGCCGGCCTGGAAGACTTGAAGGAGGCCGTCTATCGCTCGCTGGACGTGGTCCGGGTCTATACCAAGACGCCGGCCGCAAAACAGGCCGATTACGAGCGGCCGTTCACCGTGCGGCGGGGCGGCACGTTGGCCGACGTGGCGGCCCTGGTTCACAAGGACTTTGCCGAGAACCTGAAGTTTGCCCGTGTTTGGGGTTCCGCCATGCACGATGGCACCGTGGCCAAGGCGGATTACGTGCTCCACGACAAGGACGTGGTCGAGCTGCACGTTTAGAGCTTTTCAACGCATGGCAGCATCGGCAGGCTGAGGTATGAACAACCCGCAGATCGCCGCGGTATTCGACGAAGTTGCCGACCTGCTGGAGTTCCAGGACGCCAACCCATTTCGCGTCCGCGCCTATCGGACCGGCGCGCGGACCATTCGGGAGATGTCCGAGCCGGTGGCCGATATCGCCGCCGACCCGGACCGCAAGCTGACCGAGATCGAAGGCATCGGCAAGGACCTGGCCGAAAAGATCTCGACGCTGTTGCAGACGGGGTCGCTGCCGATGCACCAGCAGCTTCTGGCCGAAGTGCCGGCCTCGGTGCTGGTGCTCTTGCGCGTGCCTGGCCTGGGACCCAAGAAGGCGGCTGCCCTGTTCAAGGAGCTCAAGATCGCATCGCTCGAACAGCTCCGCCAGGCCTGCCAGGCTCAGCAGGTCCGGGCTCTGAAAGGCTTTGGCGCCAAGACCGAGGAGGCCATTCTGGCCGGGCTCGATTTTGCCGGCACCAGCCAGCAGCGGCTCCTGTGGGCCGAGGCCGACGTCTTTGCACAGTCGCTGCTGGCGCATCTTCGCGGCCTGGCCGGCGTCGAGCAGCTCGCCGCCGCCGGCAGCTACCGCCGCGGCCGCGAGACCGTGGGCGATCTTGATTTGCTGGTCGTCTCGAGCAATCCAAACGAGGCGATGGACCACCTGGCCAGTTTTCCCGGCGTGGCCGACGTGCTGGCCCGCGGCGACACCAAGATGTCGGTCCGCTTGGGCGGCGGCCTGCAAGTCGACCTGCGCGTCGTCCCCGCCCAGTCGTTCGGGGCCGCCCTGCAGTACTTCACCGGTTCCAAGGACCACAACGTCATTTTGCGCGGCCGGGCCAAGGCCCGCGGCCTCAAGATCAACGAGTACGGCGTCTACAAGGGCGACGAGTGGATCGCGGGCCGCACCGAGGCCGAGGTCTACGCCGCCTTGGATCTGCCCTGCTTCCCGCCCGAGCTGCGCGAGGCGCGGCGCGAGTTCGACTGGGCCGACCAGGGCGCCTTGCCGGAGCTGATCACCGCCGAGCGGATCCAGGGCGACCTGCACATGCACACCACGGCCACCGACGGGCAG
>JBBDNX010000534.1:0-2955 GCA_040877345.1 Pirellulales bacterium | reverse complement strand
TAACGAGTCAAATTCAGCAAGGCGGCGCGCCAGGCGTCCGTAATTTAAAGTCTGGTCCGGCAAGATGATCGGAGAGCGGCGGAAAGGAGGAAGGCGGAAGGAACACCAGACTGGCCGTCGGCCGCCCGCCATCGCTCGGCCCAGACCGCCGCTGGCCGCTCTTTAACGAAGCGGGACACGCCGGCGGCCGGCTTGTGGCTGCGGCTGTGCCGGCGGGTCGGCCAACTGGCTCTCGTCCAGCGGCGGCCGCTCGATCAGCCGTTGCCAACCCCTCGGCGCGCGGGGCTCGCTGAACAACCCGCCCCAGCGGTCCAGGGGATTGTTGACCGATACGTTGCGGAACACGTACGAAGTCCTGTTGCCGTTGGGCAGCACCTGCTCGACGGCCACCGGCAGCAACTTGCGGTCGTCGAGGATGACCGTCACCGATCGAAAATTGGCCGCATCCTGCCGGAAGCGCGGACGGGCCTCCAGCCACACCTGCCCTTCGTGTTGCTCCGGAAGCTCCCGGTCCGGGATGACCCGCATCGAATAGCGCCGGTGCAAGGCGTCGGCCGTGGTTCCAAACACGAATGGGAGCGGGCCGTTGGTGATCGCCTTGCCCTGCATTTCCGGCGGCAGCGGCCGCTCGATAAGCTGCTGCTTTTTGAAATTGAATTCAAAGATCGACTTGCCGTCGCAGACCCAATGCTCTTCGTCCGGTATCTCGTATTCGCCCTTGTCCGGAGCAATGTAACTCAGCCGGCCTTGTCCCTCATCGACGTTGCGGAATACGAGGTCGTATTCACGCAACGTAAAACTGCACTTGAGCGTCTTGATTCTGCCGCTTCGCTCTTCCCAGGCCCTCAGCACCAGATCGAGCGTGGCTTGTTCCTGGGGCGTCAAGCGGAACGGCTCCGGCAGATCGAGCTGGGGCGATCGTGCCAGCGGCCGAGCAGGACCCGCCGCCGGCCGGCTTGGTCCTTCGCGACGAGGCTGCGGCCCGGCCGGCACCAGCTCGGCTTGCTGCCTCCCCCGCGGCTGCTGGGCGGTGCACTCGCCCGTGCCGCCAGACAGGTGAAGGAATAGTACAACGAGGGCCGCGAAACACTTTATGAACGACCACTTTGATAACGGCATCGAAGGCGTCTCCAACCTGGCGGTCCGGCACGGTTCGTGGGGCGGCGAAGTGTAACAAATGGCCACGTTGGCCCCTAGTCCGGTTGCTCCAACCAGGCCAGCAACGCCTCCGCGTCGGCGAAGCATTGCAGGCAGAAGTCGGCCTTGCCCCATCCCTCCACGGCCAATGGGTCGCGGCGGCCCGTATACAGGACCGTTCGCACGCCGGCCCGTCGCCCCGCCTCGATGTCGAAGTAGAAGTCGCCGATCATCGCCACTTGCTCGCGCGGCAACCCCCAGACTTCGCAGATTTTCCAAATTGCCGCCGGGTCCGGCTTGGCTGGCGCGTCATCGCGGGCCACGATCGGATCAAAATCCAGACCGAGGCGGTCCAGCGTGGCCAGGGCGGCTTCGCGGCTGTTGCGGGTGAGCACGGCCTGCCGCAGGCCCAGCCCCGCGATCGTGTTGAGAAACGCATGGACGCCGGGCATCAGGGTGGCTCGCAACGCCCCGTCGCGCTCATGCCGGCTCAGGATCAAGCGGCACTCATCGGCCCTGGCGGGATCGAGCTCTGCCAGCGCTTCCAACAGCGGTCGGCCCGGTTTGAGACCCATCTCGCTCCGCATCAGCTCGAAATCGAGTCCCGAGTCGACCAGCGTGCCATCCAGGTCGAAGATCAGGCCGCGAATGGGTGGACGGCGTTGCATGGGCGTCGGTGCCACCATTCCGTTTTCACGTGTGCTGGGAGTCACCTTGACGAGGATCGATTGATTGTGGGACTATCCCGCCCTCAAATCGTAGCAAAAAAGCCGCCTCGCGGCCGTCGCATTCCAAGCCATTGGCCGACTATGAAGATCGCGCTGGTCCACGATTGGCTGACCGGCATGCGGGGCGGCGAAAAGTGCCTCGAAGTTGCCTGCCGCCGCTATCCGGATGCGGAGTTGTTCACGCTGTTGCACAAGGCGGGCAGCGCCTCGCCGGCGATCGAGCGGATGCGGATCCGCACCAGCTTCTTGCAGCGCGTGCCGGGCATCGGCCGCCATTACCGCTACTGGCTGCCGGCGATGCCGCGGGCCATCGAGAGCCTGCGGTTGCCTGGCGACGTCGACCTGGTGCTCAGTTTCAGCCATGCAGTGGCCAAGGGGATCCGCGTGCCGCCGGGTGTGCCGCACGTCTGTTACTGCTTCACGCCGATGCGTTATGCCTGGCAATTGCGAGAGGACTATTTCGGCACAGGCAGCGGCCGGTTCGCCCGTTGGCTGCCGGGGCATTGGCCGGCGGCTGCGCGGGACGTTCTGCTCGAGCGGGTTCGCCGCTGGGACCTGGCCGCCAGCCAGCGCGTGACGCACTACGTGGCCATCAGCCACACGGTTGCCAGGCGGATCGCCGAGTGTTACGGCCGCTCGAGCCGCGTCATCTATCCGCCGGTCGACACCCGGTTTTATTGCCCGGCCGCCGTCCCGCGCGACGACTATTACCTTTGCGTTTCGGCCCTGGTCCCCTACAAGAAGATCGACCTGGCCGTGCGGGCCTGCCGCAGGCTGGGCAGGCGGCTGATCGTGATCGGCGCCGGACCCGAAGCCAGCCGGCTGGCGGCCCTGGCCGGCCGACACGTGCAACTGCTCGGTTGGCGCAGCGACGAGGAGGTGCGCGAGCACATGCGCCGCTGCCACGCTCTGGTTTTCCCGGGCCAGGAAGATTTTGGCATTGTGCCGGTGGAGGCCCAGGCCTGCGGCACGCCAGTGATCGCCTTCAACCGCGGCGGCGCGACGGAAACAATCCAACCGGCCGGCGAGCTGCGGCGCGGCAGCGGGGTCCTGTTCAGCCAGCAAACGGCCGAGTGCCTCTGCGAGGCGA
>JBBDNX010000533.1:0-2958 GCA_040877345.1 Pirellulales bacterium | reverse complement strand
CTCACCGCCGGCAGGTTCAGCCGCTCAGCCCGCTCGACCGTGAGAAAGACGATGGCCGCATCGTCATAGAAGACGGGTTGAAAGCGGGGATCGGCCATCGGTCCTTCGAGCCATAGTGGCGTGCGCAGGTCGATCAGCAGCGCGGGCACTTCCCGCTCGCCATTGGGGCCCGGCTGGACATCGCGCGTCAGGTTGGCCAGCAGCGCGGGATCGCGCGACCCCAGTTGCCGGGCGATTAGCAGGTAGCGCTGGAGAGTCTCGCGGGTGTTCACTTCCAGGCGGCCGTCGGCAAAGACACGACGCGCGGGCCCATTGTGAAAGATGTAGACGGCGGCCGGCCCCTGGTCGACCGCATAAACGTTTTGCGGCATCCCCGGCCGCCCCAGGAACCGCGCCGCCTCGTGACAGAACCAGGAGGGCGCCTCACCCAGCTCAAAGCGGCGCGAGCTTTCAGAACCCGACCAGAGGGTCAAGGCGTCGCTGGGGACGCCGATGATCGCCAACGCCAGCAGCACGGCCAGGGCGATGCGGCCTGGCTTCGAAGCGGCGACGTTGGTGCCCGCCGCCTCGAAGATCTCCCCCACGTTGGCCCGCAGCGCCAAGCCGCCCACCAGAGCGAACAGCACGCTATTGCGGTTGGCCTGCCAGCCCAGGTACGCGAACGCGGCGAACATGGCCAGGCGGTACAGGCTCAGCCGGCCGCGCACCAGCAAGCAGGCGAAACTGGCGGCACCCAGGAAAAACAACACCAGCAGCATTGAAGTGGTGAGGTTGTAGACGAGGGCCATCGGGCCATAGCTGTCGATGAACTCGCTCAGTCCGTCGAACTCTCCGGCGAACTGCCGGTAGAAATCGCGCTGGGGGCCTTGGATGCGAGCCAGCAGGACCAAGGGAAACATGGCGCCTTTGTATCCGTAGGGATTGGCCAGCGTGGCGGCGATCATCAACACAGTGACGGGCAGCCAGATGCGCCAGGGTTGAGCGCCGCGCTCGGCTTCGGATGCGCCCCAGGTCCAGAATCGTCTGACGGCGGCCTGGCCGATCAAGACAGCCCAGGCGACGAGTCCCAGGATGAAAAGGCCGTGCACGTTCACCCAGACAAGCTGGACGGCCGGCAGCAGCCAGGCCAGCCGCGGCCGGCTGTGGGCGTGGAAGATGATGGCCAGGGTTGCCGCCAAGAGCAGGATCGAGAGCATCTCCGGCCGGACCTGGTTGCGGCCCACATAGATCAATGCCGAGGGGAGGAGGCAGGCGACGGCGTGCCGCCGCGGCCAGTGGGCCGGCTGGGCGGCCAGCAAGAGAGCGAACGACAGCGCTCCCAGCAGGCTCTTGGCCAGGACCAGGGCGGGCGCGCCGCCGAGCGCCCAAAGGCCGGCGGCGAGCAACTGAAAGCCCCAGTGCAGATCGATCCAGGGGCTGTCGGGATTGGTATAGGTGAACCAATCGGTGCGTGGGATTTCGCCGCGCTCGAGGATCAACTGGCCCGTGCGGAGGTGCCACCAGATGTCGGGGTCGTCGATTTCGACGCATCCGGCCAGTCCGACCAGCAGCAGGAGCGCCAGGCACCAGGGAGACAGGATGGAGAAAGCCTGCCAGGGGCGGTCGGCGGGAGCTTGCTGGGGCGCGGGGCGCCAGCCGCCGCTCGACGAACGACGGCGTCGCATCATGCCACGCTCGAGGCAAAGCGGCCGTAGGCCAGGAAATGCACGATCTCGCGGGCCACCCGGGGCTGGTAGATCATCAGCGAGTGCAAGGCGGGGACGACGATGTGGTCGCGCTGCGCGGGCAGGTGCGTGCTGTGGCAAGCGACCAGGGCATCAATGCTGGCGGCGATCACGCCTATCTCGATGGCTTCGTCGGGCAGGGGTAGCTGGTTGACAAAGCTGTCCGGGCGGGCGGCAAGCTGGTCGATGGTGCGGCAGCCCCAGCGGAGCCAGGGTCCGAGCCAGGCCGCCACGCGCGACCCCCTGTTGGGCGGCGCCAACAACACCATCCGGCCCAGCCGCGCGGGCTTGCCCAGCCCCAGCGCGTAGCGGGCCACGATGCTCCCCATGCTATGGGCCACGAGGTGCAGGCGGGCGACCGATGCATCGGCGTCGAGTGTTTGCAGCCGCTCGTGCAGCCGTCGGCCGTGCTCTTCGATGGTGCCCATCAGGCTGGCGTAGGACCAATTGAGCACCGAGTAGCCGCCGGCGGCCAGGCGCCGCTCAAGCGGCCCCATCAGCCGGGCGTTGGCTCCCAGCCCGTGCAAAAGAACGATCCACTCGGCAGTCAATCGCGGCGTCTCCATCGGGGGAGGAATCCATTCGCCCTCCCATTCAAGGAATTCGGCGAAAGGACGCAGATATTGTAGCTCGTGGCGGGTCGCCGGTGGAGGGTAGAGAGAGATCTGGGGCGAGTTGGGGTCGCGGATGGCCATTCTCGGTGTCATGACGGTCGCCGGCTTTGGCGGCCTTCTGGTAGTGCTCGCCCGGTCGATTGAAGAATGGGATCAGGAAAAAAAGGGGACACGCCATGGGAAACGTGCAATTGACCAACGAAATTGGACTTATCCCCTTTTTTTCGGTCGTCGAAATTGGACTTATCCCCTTTTTTTTGCGCAAAGCAGGATCACGCTCTTGTTGGAGTTAATCGACCTCCCCGCCTCGGCGCTCGCCGAGCGGCTGCGCAACAGGCCAGGCAGGCTAAGCCCCGCCATCCCGGCCAGCCCGGCCTTGAGCATGCCGCGACGTCCCACAACCACCAGGCCCTCGCGGTCGGCACCGTGGAAATTGCCGAAGGCGTGCTGAGCGTGCCCCCGACAAACGCCTGCCATGCGGGATCTCCCTGGTTCAAAGAAAGGCGGCGCCACCAATGTATCAACCGTCGTTGATGCACACAACGGCTTTGGCGGCGTGCGGCATGATTGTTTTCAGCGGTTCGAACTCGTATACGACGCCGACCGACATCGAGGGTCTG
>JBBDNX010000532.1:0-2959 GCA_040877345.1 Pirellulales bacterium | reverse complement strand
TTTCATAGCTCCGGGTAACCAAAAATGAAAAGGGAATTGTGCCGACTTGGTAAAGGCGCCGAGCAGGATCAGCAGCAGCGTCGGCGCGTACAGCGGATGCGACACGATGCCGCCGGCCTGCCTGGCCAGCACGGAAAGCTCCATGCTGCCCCCCACTTGAGCCAATAGCAGCAAGCCGGCTAGCAGCGCCAGTCCGCCCCCGCCGGTGACCAACAGGGCTTGCAGCGCCGCCGCGCGGGCCGCCGGGCGCTCGTGGTCGAAGCCGATCAGGAAGTAGGAGCTGAGGCTGGTCAGCTCCCAAAAGACGAACAATGCCAAAAGATTGTCCGCCAGGACCAGCCCCAGCATCGAGGCCATGAACATCAGCAGGAAGGCGTAGAGTCGGCCCAAGTGCGGGTGCCCGGCCAGATAGCCCCCGGCGTAGACCAGCACGATCGCGCCGATTCCGCTGATCAACAGCGCAAACAGCAGGCTCAGCCCGTCCAGGTTGAACGACAGCTCGATGCCCATGGCCGGCACCCAGGCATAGCTGACGCGGACAGGCTCGCCAGCGGCAACCATCTTCAGGAACCGGGCGAAATACACCGAAAGGCCCAGCGGCAGCAGGGCCAGCAGCCAGCCCGCCGGGCCCCGGGCGATCCGGTACAAACCGGGCGCGGCCAGGGCGACGACAAATCCGGACAGAACCGCGGCGATCATGCCCATCTTTTTGCTTTCACCAGAATCCAATCTGTTGGCACAGGCGAGCATGACCCACGATAATGAAGGGATGGGCTGCGAGCAAAGTATGTGCCGGCGGCCGCAGCGCCTGCCGGCACCTGCTTTGCAATCATCAGCCGCGAGCTCGCCCGCTCGGGAATGACGATCCGCGCCCGTGAACCGGCGGCGATTGGGGAGGCTATTGCAAAGCAGCGTCAGGGAGATGGTCGAGCTTTACCGCGCGAGACCAAGCGCCTTCAGCCTGACCGCGGGCAGTCGCTTCAGTCGCTGGTTGAGCGGATCGACCTCGATGCCAACTGACTCCAACGCGGTCACCCCCAACAGCGGCTCCGCGGAGTCGTCTCCAAAAATCACAGTCGCGCCCACCACTTCACCCATGAACTCCACCTGGGCAACCGCGATGTCCAAAGCGACTTCTCTCCCATCGGCAAGCTCGTAGACACGCCGCCCCCGCGGCTCCAGACCGATCTCGCGCAGCCGGTTGCCCGGGACGTAGCAGTCGACGGCGCCAGTATCCACAAGGAACAAGCCCTCCCAGCGGCGGCTTGGATCCGCGGGATTCACTACCGCGACGGTGACGTGCGTTGCTCCCATCCAAACCCCTTATTGGTTTATTGATTTACATTAGAGCTTGTCGCGTTGACCATGCCTATTCTACCGTCACAACGGGTTACGACAAACCGTCGTAACCGGACGGTTATTAGCAGGCACACTCCGTGTGCCGTCGCCTTGGTCGTAATAGGCGTGGCCGATTTGCCCCTGCATCGAACGGATCATTGCCTGCTCGCCGGCCGTGACGCCGCCGCCGCCGGCCCGGAGGGCGGCGCGGCACCGGGCACCGAGTGATGGTCGGCTCCGTGCGCTTCCATGGGCGCAGCCCGCAAGAAAGGATCCTTGTGCGGCGACGCTTGCCGGTGCTGGATGGCCGGCTGATGCGGCTTGGGACGCTGCGAAATCGAGGCGGTCAGCAGCATCCCGCCCAGCAATCCGACGGCCAGCACCACCCAGAATGTGAGCGGCGAGGGAAAACTCTCGAAGCCGTGGACCAGGTTCATCCCGAAAATCGCGCTCAGCGTGGCCACGGGAAAAAAGATCGCCGCCAGCAAGTTGAGCCGGTGGGCCGAGCGCGCCATCTCGTAGCCGCGTCGCGTTTGTTCCTCGCTCTGACGGGCCATCGTGAAGTCGAGCCCGTTCTTGGCGTCGCCGTGCAAAAGCTCCGCCGCCAACTCGACCTCGCTCGCCTGGTCGCGCAGCACGATCAAGTCGCGCTCGTCGGGCATCAGCTCGCGGGCCTGCTGCAAGGCCGCGTGCATGTTCCGCGCGGTGCGATGCAGTGGAGCGATTGCCTGCAGCACCGCGAAATAATCTTCCGCGCCCCTGCTCTGCTGAAACGCGTCTTCCAAGTTGTCCACCAACTCGGCAAAGTCGGCCACGTGCTTCCGCAGCGCCTGCACGCCGGCGCCCAGCGTGTTCGACTTCCAACTGCCGTCCGGCCCGCGCCAGAACAGCCGCCCGCGCCGCTCGACGTCGTCCGGGCCCGGCGGCTCGTGCAGCACGATCAGCAGGTGGCCCTCGCTGGCCATCGCCCGCTGCCGGCCCGCCGTCTCACCCAGGCGGGCAACGAACAATTCCGGGACTTTCCAACCAACAGGCAACACCGTCTTGTGCATGGTCGTCACCCCTCGACAAGCTCAGTGCGGGCCCTCAACAAGCTCCCCCCACCGGTACTTCGCCCGCGACCCTGAAGTATTCTACTCCCATTCGATCGTGGCCGGCGGCTTCGAGCTGATATCGTACACAACCCGGTTGACGCCTTTGACTTCATTGATGATTCGGGTGGATATCCGGGCCAGCAGCTCGTAGGGCAGCCGGCTCCAGTCGGCCGTCATGAAATCCTCCGTGTCGATCGAACGCACGGCCACCGCCTCCTCATACGTCCGGGCGTCGCCCATCACGCCCACGCTCTCCACCCCCAGCAGCACCGCGAACACCTGGGCCGTCTGCCGGTACAGCCCGGCGGCCCGGATCTCCGCCACCACGATCTCGTCGGCCTCGCGCAAACGGTGCAGCCGCTCGCGGGTCACTTCCCCGACACACCGCACCGCCAGGCCCGGACCCGGAAACGGGTGCCGCCAGACAATCTCGTCAGGCAGTCCCAGCTCCAGCCCCAGCCGCCGCACCTCGTCCTTGAACAGGTCGCGCAGCGGTTCGATCAGCTTGAAGCTCAGGTCCTCGGGCA
>JBBDNX010000531.1:0-2960 GCA_040877345.1 Pirellulales bacterium | reverse complement strand
GCCAGCCCGTAGTAGCCGGCCTTCTTGCGGCCCCATTCCTGGTAGGTGCGGGCCGCCTCGCGCTGGGCGTCGATCAATTGCGGCTTTTCCTGGAGCACCGAAACCAGCAGGTTCACCGCCTTCAAAAACTCGCCCAGGCGCCGCTGGGTCCGGGCCATCCGCAGCCGCACCGCCAACAAGGCGTCGCCCGGGGCGAACCGGCTGTCCGCCTCGGCCGCGGACAGGATCTTCTGGTCGGTGTCGTAGGCCTTCTCGTAGTACGCCTTCGCCTCGTCCGACACCTGCTGTCCGCCCGCGTCGTAGCCGCTGCCCAGGCTGAAGAACGTCTCGGCCACCCAGTTCAGCGAGCGGAACGTGTTGCCCGTCTCGCGGCTCGAAATCCGCTCCAGGAACAACTCGAAGCCTTTCGTCACCTTGGCCAGCTCCTCGGCCTTGTTCTCCTGCCGCAGCCGGCTCACTTGCTGCTCCAGCTCCTGGCCGAGCCTGATGTACGTGCGGGTCAAGAGGCTCGCCGCGCTCGTGTCGCCCGTGGCGCCCACGGCCGACTCCAGCTCGTTCATCGTCGCTTCGGCCTTGTCCAAGGCCTCGGTCGCCACGTAGGCCCGCAGCGCCAGCTTGTACGTTTCGACGGCGAAGTTGCCTTCGGCCACCGCCGGGCTCTTGTTCACCAGCAGCGTCATCGGTCCGACCTTCGGATCGTTCAACAATTCGAGCGCTTCAGCCGGCTGCCCCGAGTCGACCTCGATTTGTCCCAGCGACAGCATGGCCGCCGCCAGCGTGGCGTCGACCTGCCCTTGACCGGAATCGACCGCCGCCCGCATCCGCTGGATGCCGCCGGCCAGCGTCTCGCGGGCCCGCGACTTGATCTGGTCGATCTCGGCCTGCGGGGCCCGGGCCTCGGCTTCCTGGCGGGCCGCCTCCAGGTAAGCGCCCCACAAGGCCTGCCCGGCCTTGAGCTCCGCCTCGCCGCGGCGGGGCGAGTCGGCCGCGATATGGCCCAGGTACTCCAAGGCCTTGTCCAACTGGTGCTCGTTGACCGCGATCGACATCAACAGCGTCCAGGCTTCGTCCGCCTCGACCTCGCTGGGCCAGCGGCGGGTGATGAACTCGGCGATCTCGACCATCTGCTCTCGGTCGAAGTCGCGCTGGTCGGCGGGCGACGTGCGATACGACTCGGCGTACGAGGCCATGGCGATCTTGGCCGCCTGCCGGGCCGCCGGCCCGCTGGGATACTTGGTCGCCACGAACCCGCCCAACTCTGGCGCGTCGTATATATCGCCCGAGTGGTACGCCAGAAACGCCAGGTAATAGCGGACCAGGTTCACGTCTTCGATCGGCGTCGTTTCGTCGCGCAGCTCCAGGGCCAGCCGCAACAGGTTCTCGGCCCGCTCGCGGGCTTGGTGCATTTGCTGCTCGTAGGCCGGGACCGAGGCCTGGTCGTTGACGGCCGGGGCCATGCGTATCTTGGCCAGCAGGGCCTGCGACACGTCGAGCGCCTCCTGCCCGCGGTCGCGGGCGTCGGCAAAGGTGGCCGGCTCCTGCACTGCCTCGTCGTCGAGGCCGGCCAACTGCTGGAACAGCTTGCGGGCCGCCTCGCGGTACTCGCCCGCGTGCTTGCCGACAAAATTGGCGTGTTTGCGGGCCTCGGCCAGGGCCGACTTGCGTTTGGCCGTTTCCTTGGGGTCGAGCGCGTCGGCGTGCGACTTCTGCGCCAGGGCCAGGTAGTAGCGCACGGCCAGCCAGTCGGGGTAGCGCTCTTCGGCGCCGCGGGCGCCGGCGAGCCACTCCTTTCCGCGGGCGATCGCTTCTTCGTGCTTCTTCTCCTGGTCGCTGGTCAAACATTGCAGCGTGAGGTGCAGCGCGGTCGCCTTCAGCTTGCGGAACTCGTCGAGCTCTTCGGGCTGGCTGAGGATCTCGCTATAGAAACCCAAGGCCCGCTTCGTGTCGCCCATGTCCTGGTAACACTGTCCCTGCTTCACGCGGGCCAGCAGTCCGGCCAGCCGGTTGCGGTACTTCTCATAAATGCTGCCGAACTTGTCGGCGGCCGCCTGCAGTTGCTTCTTGGCTTCCTCCGAGCCGGCGGGCTGGGTCTTGGCGATTTCGTACACCACGCCGCCGGCCAGCAGGCGGGCCTGGATCAGATCCATCCGCGCCTGTTCGCGCTCCTCGATCTGCTGGGCCTGCTTGGGGTCGATGAACTTGGGATATTGATTCAGCCGAGCTTCGAACTTCTGCTCGGCCGCGGTGAACACCGCCTGGGCCTCGGTGAGCAGCGCGCGGGCCTGGTTCACCATGGCGTCTTGGCGGGCCGCGTTGACCGGCCGCTGCGACTGGAATATCAGGCCCCGGGCGCGCTCGACGAGCACCTGCCCCAGTTGGGCCTCGGCGCTGGCCGACAAAGGATGGGCAGAGTTGGCCTGGATGAACTCCTGGAACCGGTCGCGGGCCCGGTCCAGCAGCTTGGTGCGGGCCGCCATCTCGCGCTCTTCGCGGGCGCTTTCGACCAGGATCCGCCCTTCCTCGTAAGGCATGGTCTGCCGCTGCTCGGAAGTCACCAGCGGGCTGGCGCGCATCGACTCCAGGTATTCCAGGGCCATGTCGTACAGCCGCCGCTCACGCAGGCCGCTGAGGAACCGCTCGTATTGTTCCGCGGCCGCGGCCTCGCCCGCGGGGAGCAGGGCCAGCGAGGCCAGCACCAGCGGCGCCAAGAGGCAGCGGGCCCAACAGGCAGGCCAGCCTCTGCGAACCAGGGCGATGTTCATCCTTGTCCACCTCGCAATGCGAAACGCGCTCTAGGGAGAAATGCCGAAGTTCTGGAAAACGTCGGTGGACGGCTCTCGCGCCCGGCGGGTTCCGGATCCGCCTGCCGCGAAACGGTTCGTGGGCGCTGGCCGCGTGCCCGGGCCGGCCCGGCGCACCCGGATGCTCCAGTTGCTCGCCACAAAGTCGTTTCTCGTACC
>JBBDNX010000530.1:0-16385 GCA_040877345.1 Pirellulales bacterium | reverse complement strand
CCCACGCCGGACCCACTCCCGCAGGATGGCGATTTCCTCTGCCGGGAGCTTGCCGTCCGGGGGCATTTGCACGCCGTCGTCGCCGTACTCGACCGCCTGCACCAGCAGGCTTTCGGCCGGGTCGCCCGGCACGATGGCCGGCCCCGAATCGCCTCCCTTGGTCCACCCCTCACGGCTGTCGAGCAACAGGCCGCCCCGCAACGTCTCGGCCTGGGCCGAGTGGCATTTGTAGCAGCGCTCGACGAGCAACGGGCGGACCTTGTTCTCGAAGAATTCGAGGTCCGCGGCCGCTGGCTGTTCGTCCGCTCTGGCCTGCGCAGCGGCCAGCATCCCCACCGCGGCCACAACGCTCGCCGCCACACGAAGCATTTCGTTCCCCCAATTTGGCCCCCAGGACGCATCAACCAGTTTACACGGGTCAGGGGAGTGTGGGGAGTAGGCGTGTGGAGGCGATTCAGACCGGCGGACGATGCGGTGGATACAAATTCGAGGCACAGGCCGGAGACCTGAGGCTGGAGGCTGGAGGACGCCAACTGTCGCCCCCTTCGGGGGCTTTACGACGGTATCGGTGGCGCATTTCCGGGGGCTTACGCACCCCGGCTATTGGCTGTCGCCCCATCCGGGGCTGTTGCCCTGAAGGCTCCTTAGCCCGCGAAGCGGGCGGTAGTCAATAGCCGGGCGGCGTAAGCCCCCGGTTTGCGACCCGGCGCTCGCCATTAGCCCGCGAAGCGCTCCGGCAGTCGATAGCCGGGCGGCGTAAGCCCCCCGGTTGCCGACCAAACACCCGTGTCTTAAGCCCCGAAGTGGGCTACAGTTGTCTTCCATGGCCGACGACCCACGCTCCTTAGCCCGCGAAGCGCTCCGGTAGTCAATAGCCGGTTGGCGTAAGCCCCCGGTTGCCTTACTTCGTCCTCCAGCCTCCAGCCTCAGGTCTCCAGCCTGTGCCTGGTGTCCAGTATCTCCTCGGCCACGTCGCCGGCCACGTCGGTGAGCCGGAAATCCCGACCCGCATAGCGGTAAGTCAGCTCCTCGTGGTCCAGCCCCATCAGCGCCAGCAGCGTCGCGTGCAGGTCGGTGACGTGCATCCGCCCCTCGATGGCGTGCAGACCGTAGTCGTCGGTGCCGCCGTACGAGCAGCCCGGCTTCACCCCGGCGCCGGCCAGCCACATCGGATAGCCGGTGATGTTGTGGTCCCGGCCGTCCGGACCTTGGGCCGTCGGCAACCGCCCGAACTCGCTGCCGAACAGGACCAACGTGTCTTCCAGCATTCCACGCCGCTGGAGGTCGGTGAGCAAGGCGGCGGTCGGCTGGTCGACGGCGGCGCAGTTCTCGATGAGCCCCTTGTGCAGATTGCTGTGGTGGTCCCATCCTGGCTGGCAGATCTCCACGAACCGCACGCCCGACTCGCTCAGCCGCCGGGCCATCAAGCACTGCCGCGCAAAGCTGCCGGCGGGGCCGGGCTTCACGCCGTAGGCGTCGAGCACGTGCTGCGGCTCCTTCGAGATATCCAGTATCTCCGGCACCTTCCCCTGCATCTTGAACGCCAGCTCGTACGACTCGATGATCCCGTCCAACTGGTCTGGAGCGCCCGGCGCCGCGGCCAGGTCGCGGTTCATCGCCTGCACGAGGTCGAGCTGCTTGCGCTGCAGCGACGGCTCGATCTGCGGCTGCAGGTTCCGAACGTAGCCAGTGTCGTCGATCTTCGTCCCTTGGAAGTGCGCCGGCAGAAAGGCGCTGCCGTAGTTCACCACTCCCCCAAAGTTCGGCGGCGGGTTGATCGTGATGTAGCCGGGCAGATCCTGGTTCTCCGTTCCCAGCCCATACATCAGCCAGGCGCCGATCGAGGGACGCGTCAGCGCCGCCAGCGCCGTCCCCGTGTGAAGCTGGATCACCGCCTGCGGATGGGCCGGCGTGTCGGTGTGCAAGCCGCGAATGAAGCACAGCTTATCCACCTGTTTCGCCAGGTTCGGCAACAGCTCCGACACCCACGTGCCGCTCGCGCCATGCTGACTGAACTTGAACTTCGACGCGGCCAACGTTCCGCCGCCCGGGCCGACCTTGCCGTCGTCCTGCTGCAGTTGGGGCTTGTACTCGAACGTGTCCATCTGCGAGATGCACCCCTGCATGAACAGGAAGATGATCCGCTTCGCTTTGGCCGGAAAGTGCGCCGGTTTCGGGGCCAGTAGTCCGGGGCTTTCGCTCGCGCTGCCGGCGGCCCCAGAGGCGTTCTGCCCGAGCAGGCCGGCCAGCGCCAGGTAGCCGAACCCGGCGCTGGCGGTCTTCAACGCCTGGCGCCGGGAGAAAGGACCGTACATCCCGTAAAGCGGAGATCGTGGCTTCAACATGGCATTTCGCTCGAAATCGCGGTATTCGGGTCGCATGAAGCGAATACTGAAACGCTAAAAAAACGTTCGTCCCCGTTCACTTGATGTAGCGGAACTCGGCCGACCCCAACAGCGCTTGGCAAAAACTGGCCCAGGCTGCGGTCTCCGGGTCCGCCGGCTGGCTACTCTCTTCCTGAACCTTGGCTGGCTGCCCCGCGGCGGCGCCGGCGTCAGCGGCCGAACCTCCATCCGCGGCCCGAGTCGGCTCTGCCGGCTTTTCCGCGAGAGCCGCCGCCACCAGCACTTCTTGGACCGCGGCCTCGTAGTCGGCCAGGTAGGCCCTTGTCCGCTCTATCTCCTGCGTCGTGGCCGCCCGGCCCACCGCCAGACGGTAGGCCAGGCTGATCCGAACGGCGTCGTCCAAGCCGTCGCCTTCCAGCAGCCGCTCGGCCAGCGCCCGCGATTGTTTCCGCACGAACGGGTCGTTCAGCAGATAAAGCGCCTGCGTCGCGACCGTAGTCGTGTCGCGGCTGCCCGTCACCATTCCCTGCTCGGCGAAGTCGAACACCGCAAGCGACGTAGGCGTCAGGCCCCGCAACAGCGGCAGATAGACGCTGCGGTGAACGCTCGCCAGGGCCGCCTCGGCCAGTTGCCGGGCCTGGGGACCGTCGTCCGGCAATTCGACGACCTTGAACGCCTTGGCCGGCG
Organism: Pirellulales bacterium; assembly: GCA_040877345.1. Taxonomy (GTDB): domain Bacteria; phylum Planctomycetota; class Planctomycetia; order Pirellulales; family JAICIG01; genus JBBDNX01. The sequence goes on along the minus strand of JBBDNX010000530.1, from coordinate 13,353 downwards.
AAGCCTCGGGCCGAGTGAGGTCCAGCGTGCCGGTCGCCGCCAGCGTCGCATCGCGGATCTCTTCGGCGTCGAGCCGCCGTGGGCTATGCCGCCAGACGAACCGGTTCGCCGGATCGGCCGCCACATTAGGCTCCGAAGCTTCGGCGCCGAGTTGATAAGCGCGCGAGAGCACCAGGCCGCGCACCAGTTTTTTCACGGACCAGCCGTCGCGGACGAAGCGGGCGGCCAGGTGGTCCAGCAGCTCCGGGTGCGAGGGCGCGTCGCCGGTCACGCCGAAATTATCGACGCTCTCCACCAGTCCCTTGCCGAACACGTGCCGCCAGACGCGGTTGGCCATGACGCGCGGCGTCAATGGGTTTTGCCTGCTGGTCAGCCAGCGGGCCAGTTCGAGACGGCCGCTCTGGTCGGCGTTGATCCGCGGTGCGTCGGGCACCGGCACCGCGGTCAGGAACCCCCGCGGCACGACGGGCCCGAGCTGCTCGGCCTCGCCCCGCACGCGGATCTCGGTGTCACCGATCGTCTTCGCCTCGCGGACCCCCAGGGCAACCTGGCCCAGCGTCGCGGGGTCGGTCAGCGCGAACAGCTCTTGCTGGAGACGGTTCATCTTCTGCCGCGCGACGGCCCGCTTGGGGCGCCCGTCGGCCGCCTTCTCGTTCCCCTCCGGGCTGTTGCGCAGCGCCTCGAACTCGGCGCGGGCTTCCGCCACCGCTTTTTGGGCCCGCTCGATTTCTTCGGCCAGCGGTGCGGCGGCCTGGGCTTTCATACCGACGTGGAGGATCATCGACGTGTCGTAATAATCCAGTCCGCCGCCGCCCATCTTGTTGCGCACGCCCGCGCACAGATCGGTGCTGTGGAAGATGCCTGCCAGCGCGTAGTAGTCCGTCGTCGGGATCGGGTCGAACTTATGGTCGTGGCAGCGGGCGCAGCTTGCCGTCAGGGCCAGCACCGACCGCGTCACCGTATCGATCTGTTCGTCGATGTTGTCCATCACGAACCGGACCTTGTACCGCTGGTTGACGTCTTTCACGCCCAGCGCCAGAAAGCCGGTCGCGACCAACTGCCGGGTCTTTTCGTCCGGCGAGTTGGCGGGCAGCAAATCGCCCGCAATCTGTTCTCGGACGAATTGGTCGTAGGGCTTGTCGGCGTTGAAAGCGTCAATCACATAGTCGCGGTACCGCCAGGCGTGCGGATACGGCACGTTGCGCGCCGAGCCGGTCGACTCGCCGTAGCGGGCCACGTCGAGCCAATGGCGGCCCCACCGCTCGCCGAATGCCGGCGATTCCAGCAGGCGATCGACCACCGCCTCGAGGGCATTGGGCGAGCCGTCGGCGACGAAGGCGTCGATTTCATCCGGCGTCGGCGGCAGGCCCGTCAGATCGAACGTCACGCGGCGGATCAGCGTCAGCTTGTCCGCGTCGCCGACCGGCCGCAGGCCCTTCTTTTCCAGCTTGGCCAGGATGAAGCGGTCGGCGTCGTCGCGTGCCCAGGCGGCATCGGCGACCTCCGGCGGGCTGACGTCGCCCAGCGGCTGCCAGGCCCAGTGTTCCCGCCGCAGGCGGTCATATTTCTCGTTAGGCCTGCCGATCGCGACCGAAACTTTCACCTTGGGCCATGCCGCGCCGTCCCGGATCCAGGTCACCAGGTCCGCGATCTCTTCCTCGGACAGCCGCTTCTCAGGCGGCATTTCGAAGCCTTGATAGCGGACCGCCTGGATCAGCAGGCTCTCGTCCGGCCGGCCGGGCACAACCGCCGGCCCGCTGGTTCCGCCCTGGATCAGGCCGTTGCGGTCGTCGACCCGCAGCTCGCCTTGCGAATTGGTATTGGCCGAGTGGCAGTTATAGCAATTGTCGGCCAGGATCGGCCGCACCTTCTTCTCGAAGAATTCGATGCGTGCCGTTTCGTCGTCGCCGCTGTCGCTGCCCGACTCGGCGCGGGCCGTGTTCGCGGCGACCACCAGCGCCAAACTTGCGGCAAAAAGCATTCGGCCATGTTTTTGCTGCAATACGGTCATCGCCGTTTCCTTTTTTGCAGCTTCCTCACGCCCCAGCGTGAGGGCTACCTGACAGAAGGAACAGGCGTTAGTTTCCCCCAGCCCGCGGACTTCCGCAAGCCTTTTATATGCCCTGCTGGGCGCGGGATTCGGCGGTGACGGGCCGCGCGCCGGGCGCGGGACGAATTCGCGAGCCGTAGGCGCGGGCGTAGACCTGCGTGAACTCGGCGCCGAAAAAGAGAATCTGCGCCGAGTAATACGCCCACAGCATCACCACGATCAGCGATCCGGCCGCGCCGTAGCTGGAGGCAACCGAGGCCTGACCCAGGTACAGGCCGAACACGTACTTGCCGATCGTGAACAACAGAGCCGTGGCCGCCGCCCCGACCCACACGTCGCTCCAGGCGATGTCGACGTCGGGCAGCAGCTTGAAGATCATGGCGAACAACAGCGTGATCACGCCGAACGAGACGGCCAGGTTCAGCGCGTGCATCACTACCTCCGGCAAGGGAATCACGCTGCCAGCAAATCGGCCCATGGTGGCCAGGGCCGTGCTCAGCGCCAGCGACACCAGCAGCAAGAACCCCACCCCCAGCACCATCGCGAACGACAGAAACCGGTCCTTGATCGTGCCCCAGATTCCGCGGCCCGGCTTGGGCTCCACCTCCCAGATCGTGTTCATGGCGTCCTTCAACTGGCCGAATACGCCGGAGGCACCGAACAACAATGCGCCCACGCCCAGCACGATCGCCACCGTGCCCGACATAGGCTTGCGGGCCGCCGCGATCATCTCTTCGACTCCTTTTGCCGCGTCTTGCCCCAAGAAGCCCGCCAAGTGCTGGTGGATTTCACCCTGGGCGGCATCCGCCCCGTAAACCAGGCCCACCACGCCCAGCACGATCACCAATATCGGCGCCAGCGAGAATACCGTGTAATACGCCAAGGCCGCACCCAAGCGCGGCGCCTTGTCCGCGAGCCAATCGTGATACGTCTCCTGGATCAGGCCCCACCACGAGCGGCCCTGCTTTGCTTCGCGCCGTTGCCAGCGCCGGGGCCGGCCGCCGCCCATACGGTGGCGCGCGGGATGAGGCGCGGTCGCCAACGACGCACGCGCATCGCCTCGGCGCCGCTTGACAGCCTTCGGAACGACCGTCGCCACCAGCACGCCGTGCAGCAGGGCCTTGACCGCGGCCATCATCATCCGCGCGGCTCTACGCAGCACGGACCGGACAAATCCGGACTTTTTGCGAACCGGCTTGGCCCACTGGTCAGGCTTTACCGGGCGGCGGGGCCGGGCGCGTGCCGGGGGCAGCAGGTGGTCCGTGGGGCCCACCCGCTCGTAGGCCAGCGGCTGCGGGCGGCGCCCGCGAGAGCCAGCCGGCCGTTTTCGACTGCGCTTTGTACGCAGCATCGCCGCCGCTGCCAGCCCGCCGGCGACCGCGGCTGCTGCTGCCAGCCGCGGCTTTTTCCAAGACGACCCTGCCGGCCGGAAGCGGGCGCCGGCCCGGCGCTGAGCCGGGCCGCCCCCGGGCCGCGATCTGTCGCCGGCGAGCGGTGCTGCGGGATCGTTCGGTGTCATACGGCGCGCTTTGGTTCGCCGCCTACTCTCGGTGCGTGGCCTGGACGTTGATTTCCGATTCGGCCAACTCAGTCAGCCGCTCGTCGGTTTGCTTCTCTTCATCCAGCGTCTGCTGCAGCAGCTCCTCCGCGTCGGAGTAACCCAGCAGGTTGGCGAACGTCCGCACCGTGCCATACCCCGCGATCTCGTAGTGTTCGACCTTCTGCGCCGCGGCGATCAAGGCCGCGTCGCCCACCGGCGGCTCGGCATCTTCCTCCATCAGCTTCTTGCCTTCCTCGATCAGGCCTTCCATCGCCACGCATTTCGTGCCCCGCGCCGTCTTGCCCAGTTGCTCGAAGATCTGTTCCAGGCGTTCCACCTGGCTCTCCGTCTGCAGCAGGTGCTCCTCGAAGCCCTGTCTCAGGTTGGCCGACGACGCGGCCTTGGCCATCTTGGGCAACGCCTTGAGCAGTTGCTTCTCCGCGCTATACAAATCCCGCAACTCGTGCACAAACAGATCTTCCAAGCTATGCAGTGCCATCGAATCACCCTCCGTATGTGATTAAAGTTTGAAAAGAACAAAAGCTTGTCGCCGAGCGTCGCCCGGCCTGTTACCACGGCTTCAGCTTCCAACCCAGCACGAAGCCGATGCCGAAACACCACATTGCCGCTGACGTCGGATTCTCCTCGGCGTACTGTCTCAGGTAGTGCATCAGGTCGTTAGGGGCTGCCTCCTTGCGGAGTTGGCCCGTCCGGCTTTGGGACTGTTCCTGTTTGGATTGAACTGCTTGTGCCATGCGTCTCCTCCCTCGAAGTAAGTAAGATCGAAGCCTGACCGGAATCAACTCGGACCGGCCCACCGCGACACCGGAAAAAACTAACTCGGATCGGCCCACCCGCGCCTGCCGACCGTCTACTTGCCCAGGTACCGTGCCAAGGCGTCGGGAAGCAGCCGCGAGACCGTGTCGCTCATGCGGCGCCGCGAGAAACCCTCCGGTATGTACGACTCGCGCCAGCTCCGCCGCCGCTCGGGCAGCAGCATCGTCGTCAGCAGCAGTCCCAGGCCGAAGCCGACCCCAAACGTCACCAGCGCCGACGAAGCCGGATGACGCCGCACCAGGTCCTCGCTCTGATGCCATGCCTCGCCGACTCTCTCCGAAGCTTCCTCGTAAAGAGTATGACTCCCCATGTCCCGGGGGAATTGGCCAAGTCGTTCGTTGGGTGCTGTCATTGCCTTGATCCTTCGTAATGGTCCGGTTTCAGTTCCACCAGCAGCCAAGCCCGCGGCGCGCGTACACGCCGCTCGATCGGCCGCTAATCCGATCGCAACATCAAGCCCACCGCCACGCCGGCGATGATGCCCAGCCCCAATACCGCGGCCATCGATTCGGCCGGGTGCTTCTCGACCATCTGCCCGGCCTTGGCGTAGCCTTCGCGGGCCTGTTTGGCCACGTGCTCGTAGCCCTCTTGCACTTGCTGAACGGATTGCTGGGCATAGCCGGCCACGGCTTCCTTGGCCCGGCGGATCCCCGGCTGGCTGAGCAGGTCGTTGAGGAACGACTCGATTTCACGCCTTTGCTGGCCGGTCTTCTGCTGGATCCGCCCGACGAGCTGGTCGACGTTGCCGCCCACGATCTGCAAGTCGTCGTCGGTCAACTGGCCCCATTTCTCCTTGACCTTGCCCCGGAGCGTATCCCAGTGCCCCTGTATCTCTTGTGCGTTGAGCATCGCGTGACCCCTAAAACCAGGAATAAAATGGGTAAGCCAGCCCCCAAGATAGGAGCACAAAGCGTGCCAGCCACGGCCAAGCCGGCGGCTATCCGCGGGCGGAATCGCATTCGATAGAGGCTTCCGCAAGCCGCGGCCCTGCGACCGCCGCGAAAAGCCTGGCAGGCGATTTCGCACGCCGTCGTTGCCTTGAATGGATTAGGTCCAGCATGGTCGCCCGCTGGCCAATGCTTGCTTGTGCTCGACTGAACCATTGCGCAGCGTGATGCCAGCAGTGGCACCGTTTGCCGACCGTCCTACTTGAGCGGCCGCTCCTGGTAAGCCTCCAGCGCGGCGAGCATTTTCCGGACATCGATCGGTTTGCCGATCAGCCCGTCGGCGCCGAGGTTCTTCACCTCGGCCAGCCGCTCTTGGGTGAGATCGCCGGTCAGCACGACAACTCCCTTCAATCCCGGCGGCGGATCGTCCTGAATGGCCTTGAGCACCTCGCGGCCGTCCATGTCGGGCAGCATCATGTCCAACAGCACCACGTCGTGGCTGCACTGTTCGAGCGCCTCGAGTGCCGAGCGCCCATTCGGAACCTCGACCACGGTCGCTCCTTCTTGCCGCAGGATCTGCCCGGTGCCTTCCCGCGTGGTCGCGTGATCTTCGACCAGCAGGATCCGCAGATTCAAGCCCGATCTCTGCCCCGGCAGCGGCGGCTTCGTCTCCCGGCCGGGCGCGCCGTAGGAAGCGGCCAGTCGGATGGCGACGCACGAGGCCGGCAAGGCAATCCGGAACGTGCTACCCTGGTCCAACGTGCTTTGGACCGAAATGCTCCCCCCCATCACTTCGATCAGCCGTTTGCAGATGGCCAATCCCAGGCCCGTCCCCTTGGACCGGTCGCGCTCGGGGTTGTGCAGTTGCGCGAACTCGTCGAAGATCAGCGTCAAGTGCTCGGGGGCGATTCCCACTCCCGTATCGCTGACCAGCACCTCCACTTCCCGCTCGGGTGGCGGCCCGCTCCCCATGCTCACCTGCACGCTGCCCGACTGCGTGAACTTGATGGCGTTGCTCAGCAGGTTGCCCAGGATGCGCCCCAGCTTGACGCGATCGGCGTGCAGCCAGATGGGCCGCTCCGCCGGCTCGAACACCAGCCGGATGCCTTTGTCCTGCGCCAGCGGCGCGACCTGCCCGCACTCGTCGGCGATCAGCTCGGCCAGGGCAAACTCGGTTTCGACCAGCTCGACTTTGCCCGAGTCGAAGCGCGCCACGTCGAGCACGTCGCTCACCAGCTCCATCAGCGACAGCGTGTTGGCTTGCAGCCGCTGGGCGAGCTCCGGGATCTCCTGGACCAACTGCGGATTGGCGGCCGACCGCCGGATCAGCTCGGCCATCAGGCTGATCGCGTTGGCCGGAGTGCGGATGTCGTGCGAAACGGCGGCCAGGAAGCGGGTCTTGCGGACGCTGGCCTCTTCGGCCTCTCTCCGCCGCAGCTCCAGTTCCCTCAGCAGACTCTTGTGCGTGGTGATGTCGGCGAAGGCGGCCACCGCCCCGGCGATTCGCCCCTGCCCGTCGTAAATCGGCGCGGCCGAGCACAAAACCACCAGTCCGCCGGACGGCGCCTTGGGCAACCGCACGTCGAACTCCTCGCCGTGGACTTCTTCGCCCGCGAGCGCCCGGGCCAGCGGCAACTGCTCGGCGCTGACCGGCTCGTGCCCTCGAAAGATGCTTCGCCGCAATCGGCTGCCCGTGGGGGTCGAGGCCGCGATGTTCTCTCCCAGGGGCACGCCCAGCATGGCGGCTGCCGCCGGGTTGAGATGGACGGCGTCTCCCTGGGGGTCGTCGGTGACCAGCAAACCGAAGGGCGCCGTGCGAAATGCCGCCTCGAACCGCCGCCGCTCCTGCTGGATCGCTTCCAGCAGCTCACGGTTGTGCAGGCTGATGGCCGTCTGCGCCGCCAGCGACTCGAGCATGGCCACTTGCGAGTCGTCCCACACCCGCGGTTCGGCCGAATAGATTTCGATCGTGCCCACCGACCGCCCGTGTACTTTCAGCGGAGTGGCCAGCGCCGAACGCAGTGCGTCTCCCTCCTTCGGCTGCGGAATCACCAGCTCCGGCCGCTGGCCGAGATCGGCCAGGTAGCCCGTCTGGCCCATCGACAGGATCAGCGACGAGAACGACTGCGCATACGGCAGCACCTGCGACCTCAAGCCTTCCGGCCCGAAGCCATGATGGCAGATCACCGCCAGCTCATGGCCGCGACGCTCCAGCACCGCCGAGGCCAGGCTGGTCGTCAACAGGCCCAACGTCTCGCAGATCTTGTCCAACAATTCGCTGCGAGGCATCTCGGCCGTCAGCGACCGCGACAGCTCCAGCAACTGTTCCAGCGTCCTTTCCCGGCCGGCCAGATCCTCATTGGTGACCCGCAGCTCCTCGGTCTGCCGCTCCAACTCCTCGGTTTGCGATTGCAACTCTTCGTTCTGCCGGACGATTTCCTCCTCCCGCTGACTCAACTCTTCGTTCAGCTCCTCCAGCTCGGCATTCTGGGCCTCCAGTGTCCGCTGTTGCAGCCGCAGCGATGCTTCCGACGTAATCCGCAGGTGGACCATCGACGCCACCAGCAGCAACAAGAAGGCGGCCAGCGACCGGTTCACGACGGCTGCCCACTCCAGCGCCGCCTGGGTCGAGCTGACCCCAGCGAAATAGTCGACGAACGTCAACGTCAAGACCGCGGCGGTCATGCTCCACAACATGCCCGTGCTGCCCACGCCGCCGCAGACAATCAGCGGCAAGGTGAACAGAACCGCAACGACCACGCTGCTGGGCAGCAGCACGTCCGCCGTCGCCGTGGCTGCCACCAGCAGCCAGGCCGCGGCCGCCACAATTTGCCGCGAACCCAAACCGGCAACTGCTGGGGACTCGGCCTCCACGCTTACCTCCGCACGCGCCGGTAAATACAGGGTGCCACCATCGACAGCCGCTTGCTCCCCAGGGGGCGTTCGGCTTTACCCAGGACCAGCACTCCGCCGGGGCGCAGCGAGTTTTCCAGTTGCTGCCACAGCCCGGCCATTCGATCCGAACGGAGATACATCGAGGTGTTGCGGAACAGGATCACGTCCCACAGGCCCGGCTCGCGTACTTCGATGATGTTGGCCACGCGCCAGCGGCTCGACTGGCGGAGCAATGGGGCGACCTGCCAAACCGAGTCCTGCCGCGAGAACCAACGTGTCCTCATCTCCATGGGCACCTCCCGCAACCTGGCAGCGTCATAGCAGCCGGCCTTGGCTTTTTCGATGGCATCCCGCCGGCAATCGGTTCCCAGCAGGTAGCTGCCCGAAAGGATATCCATCTCCGCCATCAACAGCGCCAGCGAGTACAATTCCGCGCCGTCTGAACAGCCGATGCTCCAGGCGTACAGCCCCATCCTTTGGCCGGAACGATTGCAAAAAGGCTGCAAAACCTGCTGCCGCAAGGCCTCGAACACCGCCGAGTCGCGAAAGAACGACGTCACCCCCACCAGCATGCTGCTGATCGCCGAGGCCGTCAGGGCGGGCTTGTTTTCCAGCAACCGGCGAGCGTGCTCGGGGCTGGTTACCCGCAGGAAGCGCAAACAGGCCGACAACCGCCGCTGCAATGTCTCGGCCCGATACGCTCGTGCGTCGAGGTTCACCTGGCCGAACAGCCATTCGACGAACGCGGCCGCCTCCCGCGGCAAGTCCCGCCTTGCTTCCACGCCCGCCCCGGCTCGCTCCGCGGGACGGGCCAGGTCCAGCACGCCATGCTTGCACGTCCAGCGCGGAAACACGATGTAGCGGAATTGACTGCCGGTTCGCATCGCTGTTTTAGCCCGCACCACCCCGGACGCGCGCCAGCTCGACGCGGAAACACTACTGGCTGAGACACTAATCGCGGCACAGTATAGCCGGTCGCGGGTGGACTCGCCATCCGCGGACCCTCCCCGTAGAACGGAATTCATTCCGTTGATCCCGTAGAACGGAATTCATTCCGTTTCCTCCGGGTTTCATTCCGTTTGCTCCGCCGCCGCACACACCGGCAAACGCGCTCGAAATTCCCCCCTACGCGGCTTCCCGCCCCCCTCAAAAATCTTTGCGCTGCGTATAGAGCGCGCCGAGGCCCACCATCACGGCCATGAAGGCCAGGCTGCTCCAGACCGGACCCCACACGTCCAGCCGCATCCGCCCTGCACGCGGGTCGTCGGCATCGGGTCCGGTGGCCACGGTCTCCTCGTCGGTCAGCAGGTAATTGACCACGTTGTCCAGCTCACCCGGCTTGGGAAATACGGTGTAAATCGGCCGGACCACGTATCGATACGCGCGCTCGATCAACTGGCCCGCGGGCTCGCGCCGGCTGACCGGATCGAGTTGCTCGACCGTGTACTCGCTGACACGCTTCACGCGGTCCGCCGCCAGCAGCCGGTCCGGGCCCGCCAAGACCGCGGCGGAAAAATCTCCCTGCCCCGAAATGTCCGGCTCCACCAAGGTTTTCCGCTCCGCGTCGTATAGCCACAGCTTGCGATGATGGAACAGCACGGCAAAGAACCGTCCGTCGCTGCCGGCTTCGACGGACCGAGCGCCATTCTTCCCCTCGGGTCGGTGCTCGCCGACGAGTTCCAGCTCAACCTTTGAATTCGAGCCGCTCCGGCGGTAGATCTGCAAGCGCCCGTCGGCCAGTCCCAGCACCACGCTCGTGCCTCCCAACGCCAGCACGCCACCGACTGGCTCCTTGAACTGCCGCTCGGCAGACGCCGAGTATTTTCCTTTGGCATCCGGGGTGAGGATGGAAAGCTTTTCGCCGTCGTAAACGGCCACGTCGCCCGACCGCGCGTCGATGGCCGCCGCCAGCGGCACGCGAAACCGCACCGCATCGCCGCTCGGCACGAAGGAGCCGCCCGCCGGACCGAGCGGCAGGTCGAAACCCAGCACCTTCACCTGCTTGGCTGTATCCGTCGGATCCCCCTTGAGGCGAAACACTCCGGCTGGGCTCACTGCCAGCAGCGTCCCCCGCGGCTCCATCAACAAGGCCGCCGTCCCGCCTGGCGCACTGATCCCATCGGCCCGTTTCCACGAGTCGGCCTCGTGGGCCACGATCAACCGCGCGGCCTGGCCGAGGCCGAATTGTTGATACTGCGGCGGCAAGGCGAACAGCCGCTTATTTTGGGCGTCGTAGACCGGCCCCACGGGTGGCGAGGGCGCGAGAAACCGCGGAGGCCGGTTCTCGCTGCCCGCCGGCGCCAGGATGCTCTTCCATGTCCGGGCTTTCGACTCCCAAGCATACGTGTCGCCCCCCTCGTCCACGGCCAGCAATGCCTCGCCGGCCGGCACCAGCTTGATCAGCCGGGCCGGGTTGATTGCGATGAGCTCGATCATCGTTTTGGCAGTGCCCACCGTGAAGCAGGCGGCCCAAAACAAGACGCTGATCACCACGGACACAATGGCGTTTTTCCACACCACGCCGGCCAGGGCCGAGACCGAGTAGTAGATAGCGAACAAGAACATCAATAGCGGTACGCACCACAGCAGCTTCGTGCTCCAGGTGCCGAATCGAAGACCGACAATCAGCCATAACCCACCCACCACGTACAAGGCATTGATGGCGATAAACGCGCAGCCGCCCAGGAATTTGGCCACGTACAACAGGGCCCGCGAAATCGGCTTGCTTAGCAACAGGTCGATCGCGCCGGCGTCGAATGTTTGTGGTATGATCGAGGCGGTCACCAGGATCGCGGCAAAAACGCCGATCGTCCCGGCAAAAAAGCTGATGAAAGTCATCAGCGCACTGTTGATCCACGCCTCCCGCGGAACGGAGAAAGGCCCCAGGGCCTTCATTCCCAGGTAGGTCAAGGTCGTCTGGGTCTGACTGCTGGCGGCGATCTCGCTCGGGAAAGCGGCCTGGACCAGGTGCCGGTTGAATCGCCTCAACTCCTGGTCGTCGAGACGCTCGACGCCCTTTTCCAGCAGTTGACCGGCCTCCGGGCTTAGCTCGACACCCTCCCAAGCGGAGGCGTCGTACAGCTCCCGCTTGGCCAGCATGGCATCCAGTTCCCGACTGAGCTGAAACACCGTTTGGCCCGGCCAGCCGTCGCCTGGTTCCCCTCTTGTTTTCAAGCGCCCCTGCAAGTCTTCGCTCAACAGCGACCAGACCTGCTTGCCGGGCGACGGCCGCTGAGCCGCCTGTTGGGTCTTCAGCTTGCCGATCAGTCCGGGGGCATCGATCAGGTCGCGCGGCTGGATCGACGTGCCAGCCTGCTCGTGCAACCCTACCGGCGCAATGACCAGCAACAGCACCGTCGCCAACACCAACAGGATCCACAGCACGCGCGAGGCGAGTGCTTCGCGGAACGAGTCCTTGATGACTGCCAGGTACGGCCTCATGGCGCAGCCCCCTTGTTCACGACCTGGATAAAGGCTTCCTCCAGCGTCTGCCGGCGTCGCTGCAGCTCCACGATGCCCACCCCTTGGCGCCGCAGATCGTCGACGCATTGGTCCACGGCGGCCTGGTCCGGCACAAGCATGCTCACGTACACGAGGCCGGTGTCGTCGACGCTCCAGTCTCGCGTCTGGCGCTCGCCGAGCGCGGATCGAATGTCCGGCTCGTTGCCGGCCAGCGTCAAGCGGACTTCGGTCTGGCTGAGCGCGGTCAGCTCGTCGATTCCACCCTGGGCGCGGACTTCGCCCCGCACCAGGATCACCACCCGGTCGCACACCAGCTCGATCTCCTGCAGCAGGTGGCTGTTGATGAAGATCGTCTTCCCGGCCTCCTTCAGGCGCACCAGCAGCGAGCGCATCTCGGATCGGCCGACCGGATCGACTCCGTCGGTGGGCTCGTCCAGCATCAAGAGTTGCGGATCGTGCAGCAGGGCCTGCGCCAGGCCGAGCCGCTGCTGCATGCCTTTGGAATACTTGCGGATCGGCGTCCGCCCCCAACCCTTCAGCCCCACCAGCTCCAACAGCTCGTCCCGGCGGCGGCGCGTCTCGGCCACGGGCAACCCGCTCAAGCTGCCGTAGAACTCGAGCGCCGTATAGCCCGTATGATGCCGCGGGATCCGGTGATTCTCCGGCAAATACCCGACCTGACGGCGGCCCTGGCGGTCGCCGGGCGGCCGGCCCAGCAGCGAAGCCCGGCCCCCGCTGCGCCGGACGATGCCCAGCAGCACCTTGATCAGCGTCGTCTTGCCGGCTCCGTTAGGCCCCAGCAGGCCGAAGACTTCGCCTCGTCCCACCTGGAACGTAACCCCCCGCAGCGCCTCGATTCGCCGCCGGCCGAACAGGCCGTCGCGATACGTCTTGCGGAGGCCCTCGATGTCGATCGGCGTCGTACACGAGTTCGAATCGCTGGAAACAATCATGCACGCTCCATGAGGAACACGGACTCGCCATCGCCCGTCTTTTGCTATTCAATTCGGCCCGCGCCGCCGAATCTTGCGGATTCGAGCAGCCCCTTGCCGCCAATCAGGCGCGCCTTTGTAACATTTCGCCTCAAGCCGCCAAAGGGCTGACGGCCAACGAAAGCCCGATAAGCAGACCGCCCCAAACAAGCTACCAGGCGGCTAGGTAATCTGCCGAAGGAACGCGGCCGGCGTCACGATCTTCGTGCGGCCGACCACCCGGAGCCGGTGGAGATGGCGGTGATCGTGGGTGATGAGGAAATCGGCGTCCGTGGCAAGCGCCAACGCGACCCACTTGGTGTCCGCCGAGGTCATTCTTCGGAGCGGACGCGCCGGACGGCGGCGTCTACCGTCTTGGCGATCTCGCTTTCGGGGACTCCCGCGTTACGCGCCCGCGCCTCTTTAACCAGGTCCCAACCTTCATCGAGGATGCGTTGCTTTTCCTCCTCCGAAAGGTCGGTCGGTGGAATGAGCTTAGCCAGCACATGCCCGTCAAGGACCAGTTCCAGGGTTTCGCGGAAATCGCCCAACCCTTGAACGAACTCGCGGAGCGGCTTGTCCGTCGTGCGCAGATTGACTTGTCTGGGCATGGCACCCGGCATGGTTATTAAAGGGCCACGGGTAACCCCCTTGCGAGTGTACCGAAGAATGCGCGGCGCTGTCAAATCGAGAGCCACGGCCAGCCGATCG
>JBBDNX010000529.1:0-2976 GCA_040877345.1 Pirellulales bacterium | reverse complement strand
TTGATTCTCGACCTGCGGGGCAATCCGGGCGGCCTGTTGACTTCGGCCATCGAGATTGCCGACCTGTTCCTCGAGGAAGGAGTGATCGTCAGCACGTCCGGCCGCAACAGCGCCAAGCGTTCCTGGGACGCCCGCAAGCCCGGCACATTCACGGGTTTCCCCATGGCCGTGCTCGTCAACCGCTACAGCGCCAGCGCCAGCGAGATCGTCTCGGCGGCCCTGCAGGACCATAAGCGGGCGGTCGTGATCGGCGAACGCACCTGGGGCAAGGGCAGCGTGCAGAACGTGATCGAGCTGGAGAACGGCAAGAGCGCGCTGAAGCTGACCACGGCCAGCTATCAACGGCCTAACGGGCACAACATCCACCGGTTCCCCGATGCCAAGGAAACGGACGAGTGGGGCGTCGTGCCGGACCCGGGCTTCGAAGTCAAGCTCGAAGACGAGGAGCTGATCGCCCTGCTGCGGTATCGGCGGGATCGCGATATCCTGCTCATCAACCACTCGGTGCCGGCCGACGAGCGGAACGGCCTCTCCAAGGACGACGGCGCACCCCAGGTGGACGAGAGTTCCAAGGCTAAAGAGCCCCAGCCGGGGGCCAAGAGCGATGCGGGTGATGGCCGCGAGCAGCCCGGCGGCGCGGAGTCGAACAACGATGGCGGCAAGCCTACCGGCAAACCGGCCGGGGAAGAAGCGGACCAGCAAGAGCCCCCCAAGAAACCGGCGTCCAAGCCATTTGTCGACCGCCAGTTGCTGAAGGCCATCGACTATTTGACCACCGAGTTGGCCAAGGCGAATTGACTGGTCCAACGCGGCGTCGCCCGGCCACCATGAAGATTCTCGCGTTGGAGACCACCTGCGACGAAACCGCCGCGGCCGTAATCACCGATCGCCTGGAAGTGCTGGCTTCAACGGTCGCCTCGCAAGACGCCCTGCACGAGCGGTTCCGCGGCGTCGTCCCGGAGATCGCATCCAGGGCGCACGTCGAGCGCATCTTGCCGGTCATCGACGAGACGCTCCGCCAGGCGAAGCTGGCGGCGGCTGATTTGGACGCGGTGGCCGTCGCGAACAGGCCCGGTCTGGCCGGCTCGCTGTTGGTCGGATTGGCGGCTGCCAAGGCCCTGGCGCTGGCCCTCGACGTGCCACTGGTGGCCGTGCACCATTTGCACGCGCACCTCTATGCCTGCCGTCTGGCTTACGGCGAAGCTGTGTTTCCCTCGGTCGGGCTGGTGGCCAGCGGAGGCCACACCAGCCTATTTCACTGCCTGGGGCCGCTCGACTTTGCCCTGCTGGGCGGCACGATCGACGACGCCGCGGGCGAGGCATTCGACAAGGTGGCCAGTCTGCTGGGCCTTGGCTATCCGGGGGGGCCGGCCGTCGAGCGGGCGGCCCGAGGTGGCGATCCTCGGGCGTACCGGTTCCCGCGCTCGTTTGCCGAGGATGCCAGCCGGCTAGAGTTCAGCTTCAGCGGCCTGAAGACCGCGGTCCGCCAGCAGTTGGCCGCTGCTTCGCCCGGCTTCGATCTGGCGAAAGTCGGCCGGCAGCAGGTGGCCGATCTGGCAGCCAGTTTCCAGCAGGCGGTGGTCGACGTGCTGGTAACCAAGTGCGCCCAGGCGCTGGAGCAGGTCGGCTGCCATAACCTTTGCGTCGGAGGCGGCGTGGCGGCCAATGCATTGTTGCGGAGCGAACTCGAAACGGCAGCCAGACGGATCGGCTTCCGCGTTTTTATCGCCCCGCGCGAGCTGTGCACGGACAACGCGGCGATGGGAGCCATTGCGGTCGAGCGGCTCAAGGCCGGGCTGGTCGAGGAGTTAGACCTCGACATCCAGCCGGGGCTGATGCGTTAGGAGCGATAGGCGTATGCGAAGGCAGCTTTTTGGCAGGTGGTTAGAAGCCACCGCCACCGCCACCGCCGCCAAAGCCACCCAAGCCGCCGCCACCGCCACCGCCGCCGAAGCCGCCGCCGCCGGCGCCGCCGCTGGTGCCGCTGGCACCGGTGGCGAAGTTGAACGTGTTCACTTCGGAGATGCCGGTGAAAAACGGACTGGGCGTGATGCGCACGTAGCGGCGATCGGCCGAAATCACGGCGATGGCCGACATAAAAGCGCCCTTGGGCAAGACAATGATCACCGGCTGGTAGCCGACCGCGCCCTGAATAAACGGATTGACGCCGTTGCCGTCCTGAGCAGCCAGCCGCCCGGCGCCCGACAGGAAACTTCCCAAAGCCCGGGGATCATTCAGCAACCCAAGTTGCTGCGCCAGAATCTGTTGGCCCACTTCCATCTGGCCGGCCACTGCATTGGCGATCTGCTCTTCGGCGAGCGGCTCCGTGCGGCGGCCGTTCTTCAGGTCGAAGACCGCCAGGGCCTGGTCGTCGCCCAGGTCGATTCGCTTGCGCAGCGTCCGCTGCTCCTTCGAGTTGTAGTGCCAATGGATGTCGACCGTCACCTTGTCGTTGGTCAGCTTGCCCCATACCCGACGCAGGAGCAATCGGTACGTGCCGTCAAAACCCTGAGGGCACACATATACTTCCGACGATGCGTCCGAAACCTCTCCGGACGCCTGCATCGACGTGTCGCCCAGCATGACGCCGCCCGAAGCGGTCCGCGGGTTGCGGAACGAGCAGACCGTGCCTGATGGCTCTTCGACCAGCAGGTCCACGTCGGCATCACCGGTCCACGAAACAACCACCACGCAATCGCGCACCAGTGCGTTGTCCAGTTCGGCCTTGTACGAGTCGGCTTGCTTGGGGTTCTCCGAACGCAGCCGCTGGAGCGTGGCGGAGGCCTGGTGATAGGCCGATTGCCAGATGCCCACCTGGTCATTCGGCCACGCCTGGCTCAGCACACCGACCGTGGCCCAGCGAATGCCGTCCAAGTCGTCCAGGCGTTGAGCCAGCCGTAAGCCATGAACGAACGGCTCCGGAGAGGTCGGTTGGATTTCAGAAGCCTGCTGGAACAGCCTCAGGGCCCGCTCCTC
>JBBDNX010000528.1:0-2983 GCA_040877345.1 Pirellulales bacterium | reverse complement strand
AGCCCCTCACAAAAGCCAAAAAACAAAGACTGGAAAGCAAGGAAACTCGATCGCATGCCGAACTTACCCCCTCCTCATGGTGGTCTGAAGGAGCCTGTTTGCTGCAACGTGCCTCCCGGCGAGGCGAATGCCTTCCGGGCTGAGGCGGCCGGACTCGTCAAGCTGCCCGTCAGCGACGCGGACCTATCGACGGTTTACCGATTTGGCGACGGGGCCTTGAGCCCGTTGACCGGCCCCATGGACTCGGCGACGTTCGACCGGGTGTTGGAGAGCGCGTACATCGAGCGCAACGGCCGCCGCTATGCCTGGACCATTCCGCTGGCCCTGCCCGTCAGTTCGGAGTTCGCCGCCCGGCTGTCGCCCGGCCAGCGCGTGGCACTGACGAGTGCGGCCGGTGAGACCGTCGCCGCGCTGGACGTGAACGACGTTTATCCGTGGGACAAGACAAAATATCTTCGCAGCGTCTATTTGACCGAACGCACCGACCATCCTGGCGGCGACATGGTGCTCAAAGGCGACGCCGACAAGACGCACCTGGTTGGCGGCGAGATCCGCATTTTGCCCAGGCCCAAGCACCCCAAGTTCGGCCGCTACGTGTTGTCCCCCAGCGAGGTGCGTGCCTTGTTGATCCAGAAGGGCTGGCAGCGGATCGTCGCCTTCCAGACCCGCAACCCGCTGCACCGCGCCCACGAGTACGCCTTGGTCTACGGCCTGGAGACCTTGCTGCGCGATGGGCACAACGCCGGCGCCTGCCTCAACCCGTTGCTCGGCGAGACCAAGGGGGACGACGTGCCGGCCGACGTGCGGATGCAAACCTACGAAGCTTTGATCGACAAGCGGAGCCTGGGCCAGGGGGACAGCGATCCGAAGCTGTGGACCTCGCGCGGCGAGAGCGTGCCGGATCGCGTGATCCTGCTGGGGCTCGACATCAAGATGTTCTACGCCGGTCCCAAGGAAGCGGTGATGCACGCCATCTACCGGCAGAACTACGGCTTCACCGACATCGTGATCGGCCGCAAGCACGCCGACGCCCCCTACCACGACGGCACGTCGATCTGGGGCGACTTCGACGCACAGGAAATCTTCGGCAAGCTGGCCGGCGACCTGGCGATCAAGCCCTTGAAGGTCGGTTTCGCCGCCTATTACGATTCGGTGGGCCGCGTGGACCTGATGGAGCTGCACAAGGACGAGAAGCCCGTCTTCATCTCCGGCAAGGACGTGCGCAAGACTTTGCTGGAGGGCAAGACGGTCGACCCGCGGATCATGCGCGAGAGCACCTCGCGGATTCTGGCCGCCGCCATGTCGCAATCCGCCGCCAGGTAGCGCGGTGACGTTGGCGCTTGAATGCGAAATCCGCGCGAAGAACTCAGGGACGGCTGTTCGGGTCCTCGACTACGAGTCCCTCGGCCTGAGCCGCGGCGTTGAGTTCCAGGTCCGCGGAGACTAAAGTCGCGGGTGGAAGAGAAAGGTCGGCCTGGTAGGAATGGATCTCCCGTCCTGCCGCGAGTTGCACTGCGTCGTACGCCCGTAACCCGTACTGCTCAACGAGCGCATCCGCGCGCGACAGGAGCGCCTCAGAAACTTCGGTGAGGATGAATTCATTCGCCACATCGCTTCGAAAATCCGAGAGCAAGCTGGCAGCGGCCGCAACGGTCAAGAAACCGGCGTTCCTCCGCCGGATGATAGCCGAAGTCATTTCGACCGCGGTGATCCGCAGGAGATAGATGTCGTTCCCGGCCGCGGGATCGACAATGCCGCGCACCCACGCGCTTCCGATCTCATGGACGTAGCACTTGACGAGTGCGCTGGTATCGAAGAAGTAGACGGCCACTTAGCGCCGTTCCTCGATGATTGTCTCGGAGAGCGGTTTACCTTCGATACTCACCGGCTTACGGCTCTTAAATGCCTCGGCGTCACGAAGCGGGCGTTTGAACTCCTTGAGCAGTCCGGCGTCAATGAGCCGCTTCTGAAGATCTGGTTCCGGGGCGAGCTGGCTTTGCGGCCGTAGAGGAGCGCTTCCACCCTCGAGAGCCTTACGGACGCGCGTTCGATCCTCCACAGGCAGCGCCTGGATTTCTTGAATGAGTCGTTCGATATCCGTCGCCATTCGGCTCCTCCAATCGTTGACCTGCCCTACTCGATGAGTCTCCGAGAGCGGCTGGCACGTACCCAAGCTCCTTCGTAAAGTCTACCTCGCCCAGCCGCATGGCAGCAAGTCGCACGTGCTCCGGGAATCTCACTTACGCAGTACCCGTGCTTGTTTGCCGCCAATGCGCGAACTACACTGAGGGCCACAACGCGGCGGCGGGTTCCGCACATTACGAAACAAGGCTTCCAAGGCCCACGGGACTGGCAAATGCGACGCATCATCCCTCTTCTGGCTTGCGGCCTGGTGATGCTGCCTGCCAATCCCGCGTCTGCCGAGGACGGCGAGCCGCTCAAAGTGTGCATCCTGTCCGGCTGCGACACCTACGACTCCGAAACCTCGCTCCCCCCCTTCCAGGAATACCTGCAGAAAAACTACAACGTGAGGTGCATCCGCCTGGTCCGCAAGGCCGCCGACGACCTGCCGGGGCTCGAGCAGCTCGACGACTGCGACGTTGCCCTGGTATTTATCAAGCGCATGCAGCTCCAAGGCGAGCAGCTCCGGCGGTTCAAAAAATACGCCACGTCAGGCCGCCCGATCGTGGCCGTCCGGACGGCCAGCCACGCCGTGCAAACATGGCTCGATTTCGATCGTGACGTGCTGGGTGGCAACTATCAGGGGCATCATCCCGTCGGTCCGGTGACCACGATCGAGGTCGCCGCCGGCGCCCACGAGCACCCGATCCTCAAAGACGTCGAGCTGGCCACGGCCAACGACTCGCTCTACAAGAACCAGGGGCACGCCGACGACATCCACGTGCTGCTTCGCGGCGGCATTCCCGGCCAGCCCAGCGAGGCCTTGGCCTGGACCCGCGACTACAACGGCTCGCGCGTCTTC
>JBBDNX010000527.1:0-2998 GCA_040877345.1 Pirellulales bacterium | reverse complement strand
CGCTGCGCATACTCGCCCGGGTAGTCGTAGATCTCCAGTTGGTCGTTGCCCCCCACCTTCAGCTTGTGGTTCACCTCGCCGACCGACACCGAGTCCTGGATCGTCTTCTCCGCATCCAGGTGCGAGCTGGGCTTCTCGAACGAGTGGTCCCACAGCGTGTACTTGCCGCTGCGCAGCTCTTGGACCTTCTCCCAGTGGAACACCCGCCCGTCCACCCGCGAGCCCCCCTGCACCTCCTCGTACACGATCTGGCTCGGATCCGCCACGTCCGGATGGCCTTGCGGCGTATTGGCCACCACCAGCGTGTGCCCCGACTCCGTGTGCTTGAAAAAGTAGTAAATACCTTCTTCTTCCATCACCCGGCTGGCGAAGCTGAAGTCGCTCTCACGGTACTGCACGCAGAAGTCGCGCGGATGAAAAGTGCCTTGCAGCTTGTACTCCACGTCCAGGCCCTTCAGCACCTCTTTCAAAATGTCGGGCACGTTTTTGTGCTGAAAGATGCGGCTCTGCACCCGCCGCGTCAGCAGCCAGAACTGGGGCACCACCTCCATCCGGTATTTCGTGAACGTCGTGTCGCGTTCGCCCTGGCTCAGCCGGCTCACGATCCCGCTGAAGTGGCGCTTGCCCCCTTCCTCCAGCGTCACCTCAACGGTCACCTTCTGGCCCAGCAGCTTGTCGAACGCCACCTCCGTCTCGTTCTCGGCGATCATGTCCAGGTGAAACTGGAATAACTGGCTGAGCCCCTCCTGGCCCGACAGCCCTACCAGGAGCAGCTTGTCGGGGCCCAAGGGGGTCGTGACCTGCATCGGGCGACGTTCTTGCGTGTACGTGGCCATCCGTCCTTCACCTGCTCTTTAGAACTCGAACCATAACAAGGGCCGCACCGGCACAATGCTCGTTGATGGGCGACCGGGGCGAACCGCTTGCCGGGCTAAAAGCATTAGCGCAAAATCACTCGATCTGGTACTGAAATGCGCCCGCCGGGTCCACCGACACCCGCACGCGGCTGATCGCCGTCCCCTCGGCCATCCGGGCCAGAAACTCCCGCGACAGCTCCGGCAGCAGCGTCCGCGTCAGGATGTGGTCTACGTTGCGGGCGCCGCTTTCCACCTCGTGGCAGCGTCCCGCCACCGCCGCGATCAACCCGTCGTCATACACGAACTCGGCCCGGTGGTTGTCCGACAGCCGCGAGGCAATCCGCCCCAGTTGCAGCCGAATGATCTGGCGCATCACGTCGTCGGCCAGCGGGTAATACGGCACCACCGTCATCCGGCCCAGGAACGCCGGCTTGAACACTTTCAGCAGGTCGGGCCGCAGCGCCTCGGCCAGCGCGGCCGGCTCGGGCCGCGTCTCGGGATCGGCGCACAGCTTCATCACCGTGTCCGTGCCCACGTTCGAAGTCAGCAGGATCACGCAGTTCTTGAAGTCGATCTCCCGACCTTCGGCGTCCTCCAGCGTCCCCTTGTCGAACACCTGGTAGAACAACTCGGTCACATCCTGGTGCGCCTTCTCGATCTCGTCCAGCAGCACGACGCTGTACGGCTTGCGCCGCACCGCCTCGGTCAGCACCCCCCCTTCTCCGTACCCCACGTAGCCCGGCGGCGAACCCTTCAGGCTCGACACCGTGTGCGCCTCCTGGTACTCCGACATGTTGATCACCACCATGTTCCGCTCGCCGCCGTATAGGATGTCGGCCAGCGTCATCGCCGTCTCCGTCTTGCCCACGCCGCTGGGCCCCACCATCAGGAACACGCCGATCGGCCGCCGCGGATCGACCAGGTTGGCCCGCGCCGTGCGGATCCGCTGAGCGATGTGTTCCAGGGCGTGCGACTGCCCGATGATCCGTTCCTCCATCTTCTCCTTCAGCGAAAGGACGGTCTTGATCTCGTCGGTCAGCATCTTGCCCACCGGGATGCCCGTCCAGCCCGAAACTACCTCCGCGATCGTCTGCGAGTCGACGCAGACCTGCATTAGCGGCCTCTCGCCCTGCAGTGCCCGCAGTTGGCCCTCCAGCTTGCTCAACTCGCCGAGCTGCCGCTGGGCCTCGCCGTCGCCCGCCGCCCCCGCCTTACGGTCACCAGCCGCCTCTGGCTCCGGCCCACCGTCGCCGGCCTGCGCTTCCAGCCCCTTGCGGATCTCGCGGATCTGAGTCACCAGCTCCGCTTCCTGCTTCCAGCGCTTATCCAGCTCCGCCAGCTCCGCTTCGGCCTTTTTCTTCTGAGTCGCCAATTCATCCAGCCGCGTCTCGTGCCGCGCCCCCGTGGCCGCTTCTCGCTTCAAAATGTCGATCTGCACCCCCAGTTGATCGATCGTCCGCCCCAGGTCTTCGATCGCCGGCGGTGTCGCGCTATGTCCGATCGCCACACGTGCGCAGGCTGTGTCGAGCAGGCTGACTGCCTTGTCCGGAAGCTGCCGGCCCGTGATGTACCTGTGCGACAACCGCACCGCGTCCTGGATCGCCTCGTCCAGGATCCGCAGCCCGTGGTGCTTCTCCAGCGTGGCCGCCAGCCCGCGCATCATCACGGTCGCCTGGTCTTCAATCGGCTCCTCGACCTTGACCACCTGGAACCGCCGCGCCAGGGCCGCGTCCTTCTCGAAGTACTTTTTGTACTCCGACCAGGTGGTGGCCGCGATCGTCCGCAGCTCGCCCCGCGCCAGCGCGGGCTTGAGCAGGTTGGCGGCGTCGCCCTGCCCGGCCTGGCCGCCGGCCCCGATCATGGTGTGCGCCTCGTCGATGAACAGGATGATCGGCTGCGCCGACGACTTGACTTCCTGGATCACGGATTTCAGGCGGTTCTCGAATTCCCCCTTCACTCCGGCGCCCGCCTGCAGCAGTCCCAGGTCGAGCGTGCGCAGGGCCACGTTCTTCAAGGGCGGCGGAACGTCGTCGGCCGCGATCCGCAGCGCGAAGCCCTCGGCCACGGCCGTCTTGCCCACGCCCGCCTCGCCCGTCAGGATCGGGTTGTTCTGCCGCCGCCGCGTCAGGATGTCGACCACC
>JBBDNX010000526.1:0-3003 GCA_040877345.1 Pirellulales bacterium | reverse complement strand
AGTGGGCGATGAGGGACTCGAACCCCCGACATCCACGGTGTAAACGTGGCGCTCTAGCCGACTGAGCTAATCGCCCCCAAGCCGCTCCTGGATGGTAGAGCGCATCGGCAGATCATGTCAATTCAACACGGCGGCGTTGTGTCTATAATCGAGTCACCGCTTTCCCCACGCGACATGCTTGCCTGGAGTTCGCTTTGCTCGATCTGTTGCTGGTGCTCGTGTTCGCTGCCCACCTGCTGGCGGTCAACGTCGCCAGCGGCGGACCGCTGGTCGCGCTGTGGCTGCTGTGGCGCCAGGGCTCGGGGGACCAGGTGGCCGGCCGACTGGGCCTTCGGCTGGCGCGCGTCTCGATCGGCGCGCTTGGGTTGGCCGTCGTGCTCGGCAGCGCGGCTGCCGGGCTGCTCTGGCTGTTATATCCCCACACGATCACCCAGGCCGCCAGTGAGATCCCCCAGCGACGCTATTGGTTCGCGCTGGTCGAGCTGGGTTTCTCATTCGCCTGCCTGGCGGGCTGCTTGGCGTTCTGGCCCGACGTACCAACCACCCTTCAAAAACCCGGCAAGCCGGAAGTAAATGGCGGTCCTTCGGGCAGACGCGGCTTCTGGGCTGCCGCTGCCCTGCTCGTGTTGGCGGGCAGCAACCTTTTATATCACTTTCCGCCGTTGTTTGCGGTGATCGGCATGCTCAGCACGCGCCCCGCCGCCTGGGGGAGCGGTGCGCAATTCACGTCGTTGATGCTCGATGCCGAGGTTTTGGCCAGAGCGCTGCATTTTGCCCTGGCATCGCTGGCGGTCACCGGCCTGGCCGTCTCGGTGTTGGGCTTGCAGTTGAGCGGGACCGATCGCGCATCCAGCGAAAGGGTGGTTGCCTGGGGCGGGCGGATCGCACTGGTCCCCACGGTGCTGCAATTGCTGGTCGGCATGTA
This sequence comes from Pirellulales bacterium, assembly GCA_040877345.1. GTDB lineage: Bacteria > Planctomycetota > Planctomycetia > Pirellulales > JAICIG01 > JBBDNX01. The sequence continues at coordinate 2,078 of JBBDNX010000526.1, read as the reverse complement.
TCTGCTGGCCACACTCCCCGAACCGTCCCGCGCATGGTTGTTGGGGGCCGACTGGCTGGCGACTGGACTGTTTACGGCGGGCTTGCTGGCTTCTCTGGCGCTGGCGCATCGGCTGGTTGCCTTGAGCTGGGATGCCGCGGGGCGGCACATCTCGCCGGCGGCGGTCCTGATGGTCGTAGTGGTCGTGCTGATGGTGGCGGCCAGGCACCGCGCCCGCCAGGCGGTCGTCTCTGAAGACCGGCCGCCGCTGCTGGCGACGCTCGACGACGCAATCACCTTCCACTTCTCAGAGGGCATCGAGAACCCTATGCTGGAGGCTGTGGCCGCCGGCCGCCCTGGAAACTTCGCACGCGGACATGCGATGGCCCTCGAACCGATTACGATTACCGACCAGTCGAGCGGCGCGACGGCCAGGATCGTCCCCGGCTTTGGTTTCAATTGTTACAGCTTTCAATCGATGACCTCCGGCGTGCCGCTGGAATTGCTCGGGTCGGACCCCGACATTCTCTCCGGGCAGTCGAAGCCCTCGCACAGCGGCATCCCGATCCTGTTTCCGTTTGCCGGTCGTCTGCGCGGCTCGCACCTGATGTATCAGCGCCGCACTTACCCTTTGGGCAGCGACGATGGCCTGGGCAACGCGATCCACGGATTCGTGCTCAATCGGCCTTGGCGAGTTATCGAGAATACGCCCAACCGCGCCGTGGGCGAGTTCCAGGCCTCGGTCGACGAGCCGGGGCTGATCCGCAGATGGCCGGCCGACTTTCGCTTGACCGTGGCCTACGAAGTGCGGGCCGGCAGCTTGCTAAGCCAGATTGAAGTTTTGAACCCCGGCGACGGCCCACTGCCGTTCGGCCTGGGGCTGCACCCCTACTTCCGCCTGCCGCTGGGTCCCCAGGGGCGGCCCGACGACTGCCGGCTGACCGTGCCGGCGACCGAATACTGGCAGCTCGAAAACATGTTGCCCACCGGCAAGCGGCTGCCGGCCGATGGCCCGCGCGGCCTGGCCCACGGCCTGAGGTTTGGCGAGGCCCGGCTCGACGACATCTTTACGGGCCTCTCGTATGCCGACGGCTGCTGCCGGGCCACGATCGAGGATCCGACGAACGGCCGCATGTTGGAAGTATCCTTCAGCGAGCAGTTCCGCGATTGCGTCGTCTACAACCCGCCGCACCGCGACACAATCTGTATTCACCCGTCCACGACCGTGCCCGACGCTTTTTCGCTGGCTTCCCAAGGCGTCGAAACCGGCTTGAACCTTCTGCAACCCGGCCAGATGTGGCGAGCCCAGGTCGAGATTCTTTTCACCTGACGCTCAACCGTGAACTTTGACCGCCTGCACATGTTCTGCCTGAGCCACGCAGACCTGCGGGTCGAGCCGGCCGGGCAGCAACTGGGCCGCGTTTTGCGCTGCCGCCGCAATGCCGATCCGCAGGGAGTCGAGCGTCTCATAGCCGTCGGCTAACGCCCAGGCACAGCCGGCGGCCAGGCAGTCGCCGCAGCCGATCGGGTTGACGACGTTCTGCACGTCGAGCGGCTCGAGCCGCCATGCTTCACCGCCTGCCGTGGCCCAGACGGCCCGCTTGCCTTCGGTGACAACAACCCACTGCGCGCCGCGGTCGTTGATCTCGCGCATCGCGGCGAGCAAATCTTGCTGGCTGGCCAGCGGGCGGCCGAGCGTAAGCGACAGTTCCTCGCGGTTGGGTTTGACCAGGAACGGGCGCTCGTCCAAGGCCGCCAGCAACTCAGCGCCCCGCGCATCGAGTACTGCTTTTGATCGCGTCTGCTTCAAAAGATCGGCGTACAAAGTTGCCGGCGTCGCGGCGGGCAATGAACCAGTGAGCACAACCACGTCGGCCGCTGCAGCCGCGCCGGCATAAGCAGCAACGAATTGCTCGAGACAGCGTTCGCCCAGCGGGTGGGCGTTTTCCACCAGTTCCGTCACCGGCTCGCCCGCCGCGTCCAGCAGCGTGGTGCAAGTACGCGTCGGGGAGGAAGACGCGATGATATGGGCCGGCACCCGGAGTTCAGCCAGCTCGCGCTCGATCGACTGGCGGGCGTTGTCGCCGATGGGCGCCAAC
>JBBDNX010000525.1:0-3003 GCA_040877345.1 Pirellulales bacterium | reverse complement strand
TTCGCCAAGAGCTACGTCAATCGGATCTGGGGCTACCTGCTGGGAGTGGGTATCATCGAGCCCCTGGACGACATCCGCGCCGGCAATCCTCCCACCAACCCGGAGCTGCTCGACCGCCTGACGCAGGACTTTATCGAAGGCGGCTTCGACGTGCAGAGCTTGTTCCGCACCATCTGCAAGTCGCGCGTGTATCAGCACTCTCTGGAAACCAACGAGTGGAACCAGGACGACGAGATCAACTACTCGCACGCCATTGCGCGGCGCCTGCCGGCCGAAACCTTGTACGACGCCGTCCACCGGGCCACCGGGTCGCAAATGCACCTGCCCGGCCTGCCGGCCAACTACCGGGCCAGCCAGTTGCTCGACAGCGGCGTGCAGCTCGAAGACGGCTTCCTGGCCTTGTTCGGCAAGCCGCCGCGCGAGAGCGCCTGCGAGTGCGAGCGGAGCACCGGCGTGATGCTGGGCCAGGCCCTCAACCTGGTCAACGGCCCCACCTTTGCCGAGGCAATCGCCGATCCCAAGAACCGCATCGCCCAACTGGTCGGCAGCCAGCAGGACGACGCCAAGGTGATCGAAGAAATCTTCATGGCGGTCCTCTGCCGCGAGCCGTCCGCCGAGGAAGTGGCGGCCGCACTCGATGCCTTCAAGGCGGCGCAAGAAGACCAGAAACGCCATGCCGACGAGCTGGCCGCCTACGAGCGCGAGCGGTTGCCCGTGAAGCAGGCCGAGTGGGAGAAGAGCCAGGCACCCGTGATTTGGCAGCCGTTGGACCTGACCACGCTCGCTTCGGCGGGCGGCGCCACGCTGACCCGCCAGGACGACGGCTCGATCCTGGTCGCCGGCGAGAACCCGGCCACCGACAAGTACACGCTGGCGGGCCAGACCGACCTGGCCGGTATTACGGGCATCCGCTTGGAAGTGTTGCCCGACGACAGTTTGCCCGCCAAGGGGCCGGGCCGCGCCGGCAATGGCAATTTCGTCCTCAACGAAATCGCCTTGACCGCCGCCCCGGCCGCCGATGCCGCACAGGCAAAGCCCGTGGCGCTCAAAAATGCCCAGTCGAGCTTCGCCCAGGAAGGGCTGCCGGCGGCCAAGGCGATCGACGGCGACCCAACGGGGGCCAGCGGCTGGGCGATCAGTCCGAAGTTCGGCGAAGCCCACGTGGCCTTGTTCGAAACCGCCGAGACCGTCGGCGGCGAGCCGGGCACGACGTTGACCTTCACGTTGGAACAGCAATTCGGCAGCCAGCACACGATCGGGCGGCTGCGAATCTCGGTGACCACTTCGCCGGCTCCGCTCAAGCTGGAAGGTCCACCCGCGCCCATCGCCGCCATCCTGGCCGTGGCGGCCGACGAGCGCACGCCCGAGCAGCAGGCCGAGCTGGCGCGCCATTATCGCACGATCGATGCCGAGCTGGCCCGCCTGACGGCCCTGGCGGGCGAGGCCGCCAGCTCGCCCGACGGGTATCGCCTGGTCGGCGCGCAAGACGTGGCCTGGGCCTTGTTGAACAGCCCGGCGTTTTTGTTCAACCGCTAACCAGGCCAGCGGGGACCAGCCCTCGGCGCGCATCGCCTGGGGCCGCGGCGCGCCGCCGGGGTGGTCCCAACGGCGCCGGCGTATCCGGTGCGCGGCCGTCAAACCGGCCTGTTGTTCATGGCGCCACGTTCACGTAACCCGGCCCGCACCACCCAGCCAACCCAAGGAGCTGATCGAGCTCTGGCCGGCGCAGGCTCGCCGGCCGGCGATTTGCGGCCCTGGCAATGGTTCGTGCTTGCAGCCGCGATCCCGTTGATCCTGTCGTCGTCGAAGCTCGACCTGGATCTGTGGCATGACGAGGTCTACACGATCGACACTTTCGTGTCGCGGGGCGTGGCGACGATCGTCACCGACTACACGGTGCCCAACAACCACGTCTTGTACTCGTTGCTGCTGCGGCCGTTTTACCTGCTTTCCGACAGCAACTTCGTGCTGCGTCTGCCATCGCTGGCGTGCACCGCAGGAACGCTGGCGATCGTGTTTACCCTGGCTCGCCGGTGGGCCGGCTTGCCGGCCGCCTTGCTGGGCACGTGGCTGCTCGGTTCGAACCAGATGTTCCTGGTCCACACCATGCAGATCCGCGGATACGCTTTGTCGATGCTGCTTTCGGCCTGGCTGGGTTGGTTGGCGCTCGCCGCGGGCGAGGTCGTTTCGTGGCGGCGAACGGCGCTGATTGTTCTGGCAGGCGCCGCGTTTGTGTACGTTTTGCCGACGAACCTGCTGTTCCTCGCGCCCACGGCGGGCCTGGCTTGTGTGCTGGCCTGGTTTCGAGGCGAGGCACGCGTCAGGGCCGCCTCGCTCGAAGGCGCAAGCTGGCTGGCGGCCGCGGCGCTGGCCGCGCTGTTGTACCTGCCGATTGCCGATCGAATCCTCGGCGCCCGCGCTCGGGACGCCGGCGTCTCGTGGGGCGGCGCCTGGAATGTGCACGCCGATTTCTTCGCCTCCGCCGCTTACGATATGGTGCCGCTGCTCCCGTTGCCGGCGATCGGGCTGGCGTGCTGGGCATTCGCACGGGCGCGGGGGCGTCGGGGAACCGGTGAAGTGCTGTTGCTCTGGGGCTTGGCACTGGTGGCCGGTTCGTTCCTGTTGACAGCCGTGCTGGGAATCACGCCGTTCGTGCGCAACTACTGCCCGCTGCTGCCGCCGCTGGCGGCCGCGACGGGCTGGCTGCTGGCTCAATTGTGCGAAGCAGCTCGCGGGCGGCTCGCGCCACGCTGCCCGCCCGAACTGGCCGCGACGCTGATGATGCTCCTCGTCGGACTCGTGGTCGTGCCGCGGCTGGTCTCCTATCCGGCGCGGTTGGACGAATATCGCAAGGGCCGGTTCGCGCAAGGGGGCTACTACAATTATTATGCGGCCCGTTACCACCCCGCGCGCGCGGCCGCCTACCTGCAGGATCAACTTCAGGACCAACTTGCCGATGGCCGGCCGTATTACATCGCCTACGACGACCACGATCACATGAAC
>JBBDNX010000524.1:0-16672 GCA_040877345.1 Pirellulales bacterium | reverse complement strand
TGGCCAAGATCACCGCGGCCGTGTTGGCCCATGGCGGCACGGCGGCCGATTACGTGGGAGAGAACCGGATCCCCGGGCCCGTGTTGCCGCTCGTCTGCGTGCCGACGACCGCGGGCACGGGGAGCGAAGTCACCGCCGCGGCCGTCCTCACCGACACGGCCAACCAGATCAAGGTCGGCGTGCTCAGCAATTATCTGCGTCCGCAGTTGGCGGTGGTCGATCCGAGGCTGACGGTGAGCTGCCCGCCCAAGGTAACCGCCGACAGCGGCATCGACGCCTTGACCCACGCCATCGAGGCCTACACGGCCGTCGACAATGCCGACTTTCCGCTGCCGCCTGGTGAGCGGAGCGTGTATCAGGGGCGGCATCCCTTGGGCGATTGCCTGGCCGAACGGGCCATCGAGCTGGTGGGTCGCCACCTGGTTTCAGCAGTGCAAGATGGCACTGACCTGGCGGCCCGCGAGGGGATGGCGCTGGGGGCGACACTGGCCGGGCTGGCCTTCTCGAACGTGGGCGTGGCACTCGTGCATGCCATGGAGTATCCGGTGGGAGGCGCCACGCACTGTTCGCATGGCGAGGGGAATGGGCTGTTGTTGCCCTTTGTGATGGAGTTCAATCGGCCGGCGCGGCAGCGCGAGTTCGCCCGGATCGCCCGCCTGTTGGGGGAAGACACCAGCGGACTGGACGAGGCCGGGGCGTCGCGGCGGGCCGTGGCCGCGGTCGAGCGGCTGAAGGCCACGATCGGCATTCCCGAGCGGTTGCGGCAACTGGGGGTGCGGCGGGAGCAGCTTGCCGGCTTTGCGGAAAAGGCGCTGGGCATCAAGCGCATCTTGCGGGTGAACCCCCGCCCGGTGACGTACGACGACGTGCTGGGCATCTTCGAGGCGGCGTGGTGATTTACGACAAGCCGACAAGGGGACAAGGGGACACGGCCACAAGGGGAGGCAAAGCGAGCGGTACCCTCCGCCGGGCAGCCGAGTTATACTACGGCCTTTTCCTGCCGCCGAGCGCGGCGGGGCACTATAGCCAATCCCCTGCCATGCCCACCAACGAGCTCGAAGTCGAGCAACTGCGCTGGAAGAAGCTGCCGGTGCTGGACGATGGCTTCGTCTGCCTGGTCGACGTGATGGGCGACGACCAGGCGGTCGTGCAGGCGGCGCGGGTCAGCTACGGCGAAGGCACCCGCCAGGTCTCGGACGACCGCGGCCTGATCCGCTACTTGCTGCGGCACCGGCACACCACGCCGTTCGAAATGGCGGAGCTGAAGTTCCTGGTGCGAGTGCCGATGGACACCTGGCGGCAATGGATCCGCCATCGCACGGCGTGTCTGGCGGGCGACAGCGTGCTGTACTTCGATCTGCCGGGAGCGAATCGTCGAGGCCGTCGTCAGCGTCATAACGTGGCGATCGAAGACTTCTTTCGCATGTGGCACGAAGGGACGGTCTCAAAGTTCTCGGCCAAGAGGAAGCCGACGTTCAGCGAACGCGTGGATGCCGACCAAAGGTACACGATTGCGCAACTTGCGCGACTTGTCGAACGCCGGGAGGAAGACCTGCGCAACATGGTTCGCGACGGTCGATTAAAAGGAGTTCGAGAGCGTGGACGAATTCACGTCCTGGGCCGCGAATATCTGAACTGGGCGAACTCGTTACATACTCTCCGCGTGTCTGCCCGCGACCGGTTGCGGCGGATGCGGCTGCGGATGTGTGATGAAGCCGGAGGTGAGATCTCGCACACACGGGTCTCGGACGTGTGGTCGACTGGAAAGAGACCCGTCTTTCGAGTCATCCTCGAGAACGGATATCAACTGAAGATGACGGCCGACCACCGCTGTCTCACCGAAAACGGCTGGTTGACCCTGCGCGAAGCCACCGCCTTGCGACTGCGTGAGAACGGCGGATGCACCTGGAACGCACAGGCGCCCGCACTGGCCGTCAACGGGATTGCTGCGCATCAGGACCAGAATTGGCTTCGAGAACGACGGCAGGCCGGTCTGTCGGTAGCGCAAATCGCCGCGTCGGCGGGAGTGAGTTACCACACCATCCGCAAGCAACTCGCGCAATGCGATTTGAAGTTCACGGAAGCCGAGAAGGCCCGTCTGCGTGGAGCGGCCCAGCGCGGGCGGAAGCGAGCGGTGAGGAAGCGCGGGCCGCTGACGGGAGCGGCCCTGGAAAACGTGCGCCGGGCTCGCAGCGGTCCGCGCTGCAACTTCTGGAAAGGCGGCGTCTCCACCGATCGGCAAAACATCGGCCGTTGGACTACGGAGCAGGCGCCCCGCATTCATGAGCGAAACGGGTTCCGTTGTGTGATCTGCGGATCGAAAAAGGACCTCGAAACGCACCACATCGATCCGGTCTGGAATAACGCCGCCAGAGCGTATGATCCCTCGAACCTGACGTCGCTCTGCTACCGTTGCCATAGCTGGCTCCACCACGCAAACCTGGAGCTGGCCTTTCTGCATGCTTTCGAGCAAGAACGGCTGGCCGGCTTCTGGGACGGACATCCGCACCCCCGGCCCGCGAAAAAACGCCTCCCGCCAGTGCGACGGCTCAAACGCACTTGGTCAAAAATCGCCCGTATCGAGTACGTCGGCGCGGAAGAAACGTATGACCTGTCGGTGACGGGGCCGTTCCACAACTTTGTGGCTAACGGATTTGTCGTCCACAACAGTGTCAACGAATACAGCACGCGCTATTCGCTGGCCATCGACGCGGCCCAGCACACGCCCGCGGGCGAGTGGCGGACCCAGGCCGCCACGAACCGCCAGGGGAGCGGCGACCCGCTGCCCACCGAAGTCGGGCAGGAACTTTCGGCGGCCGAGGCGGAGTTGATCGAGCGGGCTCGCCAGGTCTACCAGCAGCGGATCGAGCTGGGAGTGGCCCGGGAGCAGGCCCGCAAGGATCTGCCGCTATCGACGTACACTGAGGCCTATTGGAAGATCGACCTGCACAATCTGCTGCATTTTCTGGCTTTGCGGATGGACAACCACGCGCAGCTCGAGATCCGGCAGTACGCGAAGGCGATTGGCGAAGGGATCGTGCGCCCGCTGTTCCCCTACGTTTGGGAGGCCTTTGTCGACTACCGGCTGGAGGGGACATTTCTTACCCGGCTCGACTGCGAACTGGTCCAGCGGCTGACGGCGCGGCTGGCCGCCGCCGGCCGGGCGAGCGCCACGGAGGAGGATTTTCTGGCGGTCCAGCCCGACGACTGGGCGCAGCTCAAGCGGTCGCGCGAGCGGGAAGAGTGCCGGCAGAAACTCCAGCGGCTGGGGATTTTGAGGGCCAGCCCCGAACCATCTTCTCCATCTTCTCCCAAGGAGTGACTTTGCAGTGGCCGACGCCGTGCGCAATGAACTGCTGGCTCTGAATCAGCGCCTGCTGGACAGCATCGCCCAGGCCGACTGGGCCACGTACGACGCGCTATGCGATCCGTCGCTGACGGCCTTCGAGCCGGAGGCCCGCGGCCAACTGGTCGAAGGGATGGCCTTTCACAGGTTTTACTTCGACCTGGGCCGTTCGGCCGGTCCCCGCCAGACCACGATGGCTTCGCCCCACGTGCGGTTGCTGGGCGACGACGTGGCGGTGATCAGCTACGTGCGGCTGGTGCAGCGGCTGGCGAGCGACGGCGCCCCGGTCACCGTGGCCACTGAGGAATCCCGCATCTGGCAGCGCCAGGCCGGGACCTGGCGTCACGTCCACTTCCACCGCTCCCAGCCGGCAGGCTAGCCCGCCTTGGGCGGGCCGGCCAGCGGCCGGCCGCGGACCGATCACCCGGATTGAACCCAGATGGCGGATCCTGCCGCCATTTTTTTCTTCCGCGATTTGACCGGGTGCCAAAGGCGACCTAGGGTTTCCGATAGGCGGCATCCCACCCGCGGCCGGAGGCGTGCAAACGCAAGGCAGCGGCGCCGATGCTCGCACTGCGATGCCGGATCCGCGTCGTCCGCCGGCAATCGTGAGAGGTGGACGAACCTATCTGGATTCACATCTGTGTTTTTTTTGAGCGAGGGCACCATGAAGACCAACGGCGATCGCAATCGGCGCAAAGCAAGCGGATGGCGTAAACTGACGTGCTTGGCGGTCGTGGGAGTGTTGCTGGCGGCAGCCGGGGCCCAGGCCCAGGCGCAGGACGTCATGCGGGTCCTGGAAGATTGGGAACTGGTGATCGGCCAGCCCGATGCGGCGATTAATTCGCCCCAGGTCACCACGATCATTTCGCCGCTCACCGAGAACGATGCTTATTGCGCGTTCAACGTCAACTATAAGACCGAAGGCGAGTATGCCGAGGGCGGCTTGCAAATCCACGTCTGGAACCCGAGCAGCCCGCTGTTGATCAAGAACTCGTCCAAGAAGGGCGTGTGCAAGACTTTGAACGAGGTGGTCACCTGGACCATGGAAATGAAGCTGGCGCCGGGCGTGCTCTCGTTCAAGGTCGGCAACGGCAAATCGACGACCTGGGGCAGCTTCGGCGACTTGGGCTACCTGGAAGCCGACGTCGGCACGACCATCGCACATCTGAACGGGTACAGCCCGCAGACCTCGGTCGACAGCTCGGGCGTCAGCTTCGGCGGCAACCGCGTCACCTCGCTGGTCCTCAAGCGCGTCCGCAAGTACGACGCCGCCGGCCTGCTGATCAGCGATACCTCGCCGGGCCTGGTCGCCCATCCCAGACAATAGCTTCGAACCGAAGGATCGCGTAGACCGGAAATCAACAGAGGAACGAACCATGCAACGCACCATACGACGCCTGCAGCGAAATCGCGATGGCAGCATCGCCGTGCTCGCCTGCTTTTTTATGATCGTGTTCGTCGCCATGGTGGCCTTCGCGGTCGATTTGGGCTACATGAATATGGCCCATGTCGAGCTCCAGCGGACGGCGGACGCCGCCGCGCTGGCGGCCACCTGGGAATTGATCGACAACGGGCCCCTGCAGCCGCAGCCGGACCTGTCGCAAGAGATCGCCAATGCCAGGGCCATGGCCGTGACGTTCGCGGCCGCCAACCCAATCTGCAACCAAGGGCCGACCGTTGATCCAAACGGCTCCAACGACACCAGCGGCGACGTGGTGGTCGGCTATTTGTCCGATCCGCGCGATCCGAACTGCCAGATGACGTTCACCGACCCGAACCGCTTCAATGCGGTGCAGGTCACCATCCGCCGTACCGCGGCCAGCAACGGCGAGGTGCCCTACTACTTCGCCCGCGTCTTAGGCCACCAAAGCCGCCCCATGAGCTTGCGGGCCACCGCTGCCTTGCTCAACAACATCAACGGCTTCGCGGCCCCTTCCAACGGCGATACTCTCGGCATCCTGCCGATCACCATCGACGAGTACTCGTGGAACGAGCTGCTGGCGGGCAACGCGCCCGACAATTGGAAATGGGAAAATGGCAACTGCGTTCCCGGCCAGGACGGCGTGCGGGAGCTCAACCTCTATCCGCAGGGGACCGGCTCGCCGGGCAACCGCGGCACCGTGGACATCGGCAGCCCGAACAACAGCACCGCCGACTTGTCCCGTCAGGTGCTCAACGGCGTCAACGCCACAGACATGTCGTACTTTCCGGACAGCGAGCTCAAGTTCAACGACTCCGGCGAGCTGTATCTCAACGGGGACACCGGCATCAGCGCCGGCATCAAGGACGAGCTGGCCGCCATCAAAGGGCTGCCCCGCATGATTCCCGTCTTCCGATCGGTGACCGGCAATGGCAACAACGCCAATTACACGATCATCGCCTGGGTCGGCATCCGGATCATGGACGTCAGGCTCACCGGCTCGATGAGCAGCAAGCAGGTGATCATCCAACCCTGCAAGATGATGACGCTGGGCGGGCTGCCCAACGACGGTCCGCAGGCCAGCTACGGCGTTTACTCGCCGGTTTGGCTGGTCCGCTAAGCGCGCTCCAATGGCAGGCTGCCCGGCCGGAAACGGCCGGGCAGCTTCGCAAGCACAACCGCCGCGGGTCACGGCAACAACCGCCGTCATCCGCGGTTTCTTCTTGCGCCTTTCACTCGGCGCCTTTCTACGAAAATGCGTTAACCGGACCGCCCGGACAATCGTTGATTCCGGCGCGCCGCCGCGACCGCTTCTCTTTTTTTGACATCCCGGCCTTTTCGACCTAAAGATCTTCAGAGGCTTGACGCACCCCGCGGCGAGCTTCGACTGCAAATCGAAAAAGGCAAACCGGTCGCGAGGCCGGGACGCAAAGCCATGGGGCTCATCCGCTGAGCTTGCCAGGCCGCCGAAATTGCAACCTGGGATTCGGAGGTTGCGATGTCGGTCCACTCTCTTAGCGCCGCTGCTGCCGCCCGCCGGCCCCGCGGCGCCCTCGCGCTTCCTTCCCAGCCTGTTCGGCATCCAAGCCGGGCGCCGCGCCTTCGCGCTCGCCCCGCGGCGGACGTTTCTGGACTCCACATCCGGGAAGGGCAACCATGTTTACCGCCAACCTGACGACGATGATTCCCCTGCCCAGGACGCCGCTCAAGGCCCCGCCTCCCCCGGCACGCCTGGCGTTGCGAGCTGCGCAGGCAGTCTTGCTCATGCCCCTCTGCCTCCTGTTGCTGCCCCTGCTTCCCTGCGTCCTCTGCATGCACGCGGTGAAGAAGCTGCACGACTGGCAAGAGTGCCCCTGCCAAGCCGGCCGCCCGGTCGCCTAGCAGCGACGGCGCGGCTGCTCCTCAGGCACGCTCGATCGGGAAACTCCACACCTCGTCGATCACCGACGCGCCGGCCGCCAGCATCACCAGCCGGTCGAAACCCAACGCCGTTCCGGAGCACTTCGGCAAACCGTGCTCCATCGCCTCCAAGAGGCGAGTTGCTTCGGGCAGCGCACGCTTGCCGGCTCGAACCCGCTCTTGATTGGCCAGCCTGCCGCGCTCAGCCAGCACGGACGGGTCCAACAGCTCGTGGTAGCCGTTGGCCAACTCGATGCCGCCGGCGAACAACTCGAAACGTTCGGCCACGGGAGGCGGCCCGGGGCGGACCTTGGCCAAGGCGGCCTGGCTGGCCGGATAATCGTAGAGAATCACCGGGGCGACCTGCCCCAAGTGGGGCTGTACCAGCTCGACCAGCAGGAATTCGAGCCAGCCGTCGCGGTCGGATGCTGTCAGGCTGGCCGGCCGACGGAGCCCGCGGGCCCTGGCCGCTTCCGCCAATCGCTCCACCGGTGCCGAGTGCGGCTCGACTCCCGCGTACTCGGTGAAAGCCTGCGCATAGCTCAGCCGGGCGGCCGGTCCCAGCCCCAATAGCCTCTCCACCAGGTCGGACAACAACTGCATCCCCTCGGCCGGTCCGTCGCCCCGCCGGTACCACTCGACCAGCGTGAACTCGGGATTGTGAAGCGGCCCCCGTTCATGGCGGCGAAAGGCGCGCGTCACCTGGTAGATGGCCTGGCCGCCGGCGGCCAGCAGCCGCTTCATGCCGAACTCCGGCGAAGTCTGCAGCCAGAGGCGGCCGCCGCCAGGCGAATCGGCTTCGACCGCGAACGGCTCCAGGTGCCGGTCGACGACCACGTCGGCCGACAAAAGCGGCGTCTCCACCTCCAAGAACTGCCGCTCCTGGAAAAAACGCCGCAACTCGCCCAGCAACCGCGAGCGCAAAGCCAGCCTGTCCCAGTTTGCCGTGGGACGCCAGTCGTCGGGTGCAGGTCGTCCCGGCAAAGCAGCCATCGCGGTGCACACTATTCCTTGGCCCGCTCGATGTACTCGCCGGTGCGGGTGTCGACCTTGATCAGGTCGCCGATGTCGACAAAGGCCGGACAGAGCATTTCCGCCCCCGTCTCCAGCTTGACGGGCTTGGTCAGGTTGGTGGCCGTGTTGCCCCGGACCGCCGGTTCGCAGTATTCGATCCTGAGCACCACGTGGTTGGGGGGCGTGACCGTGATCGGGTTGTTGTTGAAGAGCACCATGTTGCAGATGGTGCCTTCCTTGATGTATTTCCAGGCGTCGTCGACCTGGGCGGCCGTCAGCTCGTACTGTTCATACGTGGTGTTGTCCATGAACACGAACATCTCGCCTTGCCGGTACAGGTACTGGGCCGCGATCTCGGTGATGTCGGCCGCTTCGAGCGAATCGCCCCCCTTGTAGGTCCGCTCCAGCACCGTATTGCGGAGCAGGTTCTTGAGCTTGCACTTGTACAAGGCATTGCCTTTGCCCGGCTTGACGAAATTGCACTCGATCATCAGGTAGGGGTCGCCGTCCAACTGGACCTTCAAACCCTTCTTGAACTCACTCGTTGAGTAACTTGCCACGGTACTTTTCCTGTTTCGCTGCCATGGAATCGCGGGTTATGCTAAGTGGAATGAATCGTCTCGATATTCTACCGGCCTTGGACAACCCCGCACCGCCGCCTGCGTTCGAGCCGGTCGGGTGGCGGCAGGCGCTGCGCGACGCCGTTCGCGACCCCCTCGAGCTCTGCCGCCTGCTGCGACTGCCCCAGCGGTGCGAGGCGGCGGCCGTGCGGGCCGCCCGGCAGTTCGGGCTGTTCGCCCCGCGGGGATACATCGCTCGCATGCGGCCGGGAGACCCGGACGATCCGCTGCTGCGCCAAGTGCTACCCCTCGAGGAGGAACTGGTTTTAGCGCCCGGCTTCGTCCGCGACCCGGTCAACGATGCCGGCGCGGCCCTTCAAGCCGGTCTGCTCCAGAAATACGCCACTCGCGCGCTGATCGTAGCAACTGGAGCCTGCGCCGTCCATTGCCGTTATTGCTTTCGCCGCCACTATCCTTACTCCGAGGGGCCACGCTCGCTCGCCGAGTGGGAGCCCGCCCTGCAGCGGATCGCCGCCGACCCCTCGCTCGACGAGGTCATCCTCAGCGGCGGCGACCCCCTCACGCTGGTCGACGACTGGCTGGGGCGCCTCGTCGGCCGCCTGGCAGCCATCGGACACCTGCGGCGGCTGCGGATTCACACCCGGCTGCCGATCGTCATCCCCGAGCGGGTCTGCGACGATCTGCTGGCCTGGCTGTGCGGCAGCCGGCTGACGACGATCGTGGTGGTCCACGCCAACCACCCGGCCGAGCTGGCGCCCGACGTCGAGGCCGCCTTGGCTCGCCTGGCCGACGCGGGCCTGCTGCTGCTCAACCAGTCGGTGCTGCTCAGGGGGGTGAACGACGACGCCGACGTCCTGACCAGCCTCTGCCGGCGGCTGGTCGATCTGCGGGTGATCCCCTACTATCTACACCAACTGGACCGCGTGGCCGGAGCCGCCCATTTCGAGGTGCCCCAGCAGGCGGGCCTCGAGCTGATGGCCCGGCTCCGCGAGCGGCTCCCTGGTTATGCCGTGCCCCGCTACGTGCAGGAAACAGCGGGCGAAACCCATAAGCGAGTGCTGGCATGAAAGTGCTGATCGGCGTGGATGGATCGGCCGGCGGTTTTACGGCGGTACGGCTGGCCGGGCAGCTTCTCTCCCCCGACGCCGACCAGGTCGCCTTGTACTACACCCCGCCCGACATGCGGCTGCGCGGAGACAGCGATCCGGGACCGCAGATGATCGAGCGAGCCCAGCAGGCCCTGTCCAATGCCGTCTTCGAGGAGGCCCTCGGCTACCTGCCCACGGGCCTGAGCGAGAACGCTCGGACCATCGTAGGAACCAGGAACCCCCGGCAGGGAATTCCCGCCGCCGCCCAGGAGTGGCAGGCCGACATGATCGCCATGGGAGCCCGCGGCAGCGGTCCGATCCAGAAATTGCTGCTGGGCAGCGTTGTCGATGCCGTCGTGCATGCATCGACCATCCCCGTCCTCGTCGCCCGCCCCACCGCAGGCCTCGCCGACGATCGCCCGATCTCGGTCATGCTGGCCTGGGACGGCTCGCCCGGCAGCCGCCAGGCGGCCCAGTTGCTCGGCAAGTTCACCTGGCAGCCGGGGGCGGTGGGCCGAGTCGTCACGGTCGTCGAGTCGCTGCTGGTGGCCGAAGTGCCCGAATGGCTGGAGCTACGCGCCCGCAGTGCCGACAGCGAGGCGATGGCCCAGGCCTGGATCCAGGAGCACGAAGCCGAAAAGCAGCTCAAGGAGGCGGAGCTGGCCGAGCTATGCGGGACGTTGCCGCCGCCATTCCGCTCGTATAAACCGCTGGTGGCCGAGGGGCATGCCGCCGAGCAGATCTTGAAAGCGGTGACGGCCGAGAAGATCGACCTGGTCGTGCTGGGGGCCCACGGCAGCGGCGCCATCGAGCGGCTGTTGATCGGCAGCACCTCCGACAAGGTCCTGACGCAGGCCCCCTGCTCGGTGTTGCTGGTGCGCGGCCGACGCGCCTGAATCGCCGGCATCGGTTGGCGGCCGGCAACAGGACATCCGTGGACAAAAACCGAATCAACTCATGGAAAGGATGATCCCCGATGCGATCCTGTGCCGGACTCTGCTGCCTGCCGTGTTGCATCCTGGCTTGGACTCTTTCCGCGCAGGCCCTGGCCGCCGAGAATTGGCCCGCCTGGCGCGGCCCCCTTGGCGACGGAACCAGCGAGGCACAGGACCTGCCCGTGGTCTGGAACGAGCGGCACGGCCTGGCGTGGAAGGCCGCCCTGCCCGAGTGGGGCACCAGCACGCCGGCCATCTGGGACGATACCTTGTTTGTGACCACGCAAGAGCTCGATCGCTTGCTGCTGTCGCGGCTGGATGCGGGGACGGGCAAGGTAGTTTGGACGGCCGAGGTCGGCACGGCGGAGACTCCACGCACCGGACCACCGCGCGGCGCGCAGAAATTCCATGAGCTGCAAAACAACGCCAGCCCGTCTCCGGTAACCGACGGCGAAATCGTGGTGGCCCATTTCGGCAACGGAGACCTGGCCGCTTACGACTTCGACGGCGGCGAGCTGTGGCGGCACAACCTGGCCGACGAGCACGGCGCCTACAGCATCTGGTGGGGGCACGCCAACAGCCCGGTCCTGCACGGCGACCTGGTCATCTCGATCTCGATGCAGGATTCGCTCGAAGGGATAGCCGATCGGCTCTCGCCCAGCTACCTGGTGGCCCACGACAAGCGCACGGGGCGCGAGCGCTGGAAAACCATGCGCATGACCGAGGCCGATGGCGAAGAGTGCGACTCGTATACCACTCCAGTCCCCTGCCGCGTGGGGGACCACTGGGAACTGCTGGTGATGGGCGGCAACCAGCTCGATGCCTACGACCCCGCCACCGGCAAGCAGCTTTGGTTCCTGCCGGGGCTCAAGGGCGGGCGCACGATTACCGGCGCGATCGTCGCCCATGGCATGGCCTATGCCACCGTCGGGATGCGCGGCGACCTCGTGGCGGTGCCGCTGGGAGGCCAGGGCGAGCTCACGCGGCGGGACGTGGTCTGGAAAGCAACCGCCGCCACCCCCGACACCCCCTGCCCGGTGGTCTGGCGGGACCTGTTGTTCACCGTCAGCGACGACGGGATTGCCTGCTGCTACGATGCCCATCGCGGCCACTTGAAATGGAAACAGCGGCTGCCGGGCGACTACAAGGCCTCGCCCGTGGCCGCCGAAGGGAGGGTCTATTTTCTCAACATGCAGGGCCTGGCCACGGTCGTTTCCGCCAGCGACCGCTTCGAGCGATTGGCCCGCAACCAGCTCGACGACGAGACCACGGCCTCGCCGGCAGTCGCGGGCGGCCGCATCTATATCCGCGGACGGAAGTCGCTGTACGCCATCGAGAAGAAATGAGCCGCCCGGCCCGCAACATTGAGACTACGGAAAGTCGGCGGCCATGAAGCGCGTGGCCTGGCTGACCGATATTCACCTGAACTTCCTGGCCGCCTTTCAGCGCCACGACTTCCTCAACGTTCTGGCCCAGAGCCGGCCCGACGTTCTGCTGATCGGCGGCGACGTCGCCGAGGCCCTGGACCTCCTGGACCATCTGGGCGAGATCGCCGAGGCGGTCCCCTGCCCCATCTACTTTGTGCTGGGCAATCACGACTACTACCACGGCTCGATCCGGCGCGTGCGAGAGCAGGTGCGCCTGTTTTGCCGCGAGCATCCCCGGCTGACCTGGCTTTCGGATGCGGGCGTTGTCGAGTTGACCTCCGGCACCGCCCTGGTGGGTCACGATGGCTGGGCCGACGGCCGGCTGGGCGACTACGAGCGCTCGCTGGTGCTGATGAACGATTACCGGCTGATCGAGGAGCTTTCGCACTTGGGCAAGCTCGATCGCTGGCAGCGGCTCAAGGCGCTTGGAGACGAGGCGGCCGACCACATCCGCGCCGTCTTGCCGGCCGCTCTGGAGGCCTATCCGCACGTGTTCCTGTTGACCCACGTGCCACCGCTGCGCGAGGCCTGTTGGTACCAGGGGCGGCCTTCGAACGACGAGTGGGCGCCCCACTTCACCTGTTATGCGATGGGTCAGGCACTGCTGCAGATCATGCGCGATCACCCCGAGCGGCACTTGACCGTGTTTTGCGGGCACACGCACAGTCCCGGCGAGTGCCGTCCTCTCTCGAACCTTCGCATTCTCACCGGCGCCGCCGAGTACGGCCGCCCCCGCATCCAGCAAGTGTTCGAGCTCGAATGAGCGCTTGGGACTTGGATCTTGGGACTTGGATTACGGCGTCGGGTGGCTGGTGGCAAAGCGGTAGTTGTTCGTAGTGACCCCATTTATGGGGTCCTCTTCGCGTGCCCCAGTCTTCGTCCGTCCGTGTCCCTTGAGCCTTCCAGTCTGCTTCATCGGGTGGTTACATCTTCGTCCCCCCAACTAGCTCGCGGACCTTGCCGACGATCATCTCTTCGACCTCGGCCGCCCAGACGGTGGGCAGGCCGTAGTACACCATGGCGCCGCCTCCTTCATAACCCCCCTCGATGAGCACCCGCCGCGAAGGAATGTAGGCCATCACGTCGTTGGTGTAGCCGGCTACCCAGGTCCGCTTCGCTCCCAGCTCGTGCTTCAGCCGCAAGGCATAGTCGACTACGACTTCGCCCCCCAGCGCGATGAACAAGACATCAGGCCCGAGCTTCCAGACCTGCACCGGGTAGGGGTAGCTGGGGCTAAGCGGTTCGCCCGCCTGGATCTGCTCCAGCAGCAAGCGGGCACGCTGCGCCTCGTAACGGTCCGACGACGCGGCCTGCGCAGTCAGATCTTCGCTGCTGGGTAACGGACCAAACGGCAAGTCCACTTCGGCATACTCGGCCGACAGGTTGCCTTCGATCGGCGCCATCACGCCGCCCAGGACTTCATCGACCGCGCGGGCCAGCCGGCGCCCGTACTCCCCGGCCAGCTCCGGTTTCCGCCGGGGCAGCGGGTTCTGGTCGGCGCCGCAGCCGGCCCAGAACAGTGCCACCGCACCCGGGTGCGACTCCTCCAGCTCCGACTGCGCAAAGCCCGGATAATCGCCCGACCATTGAAAGAAATCCATCACCGTGGCATGGCAGGCGTAGCCGAAAACAATCGCCCGCAGTTGGCCCGCCGGATCGCGCACCGCCAGCACCGGCACATCGTGATCGACCGGCCCGGCCAGCTTGCCCGCCGCGCGCAGCTCCGGCACGTCGGCCTCACGGTTGTTGCGGCGGTTCACCGCCACGCTCGAGTGCCCGCTGCCCCAGGCGAGACCCGCCGGCGCCAAGTCGGCAATCGCCTCCCCCACCAGATCGACCAGCTTCTGCTCGAGACCCGCAGCATAGTCGGCAATCAGTTTTTGGCCCGCATCGTCGAGAAAGTACATGGCCGCCAGGTTACGGCCCACCACCGGCCCGCTGTGCGTGTGCGAAGTGCAAAGCGCCACGGCCTCGCGCGCCAGGCCGTGCTTCTGCTCGATCGCGCCGCGGACGGCCAGCGACTCCGCCCGGTGGATGCCGATCAGGTCCAGCGTGACCAGGGCCACGCGCCGTCCCGCCGGATCTTCCAGCACCAGGGCCTTGGCCCACAAATCGATCAGCCTGCCTTCAGCGGGCCGGGTGCGGCTGCTGTAACCCGCCATCCACATCGGCTGCTCAGGCGTGATGTTCGCCTTCGCCACGCCCGCTCGCCAATCGTCGGCGTTGGCCACGGTCGAGCACAAGACGACGATCGACAGCCACGCGCCCACGTAGCGCCGGTTCATTGGAGTTCCTCATTTCAGCGACAACAAATACGCGATCAGGTCGGCCATGGCCTGGCGGTCGAGCTCTTTCTCGACGCCTTCGGGCATGATCGACAGGCCCGTGCTCTGCAACTCGTCGATGTCCAGCCGCAGCACCGTATCGCCGGCCCCCTCGGCGCGCTGCAAGGTGACGCTGGTCGCCGTCTCCGAGGCGATCATGCCAGTCATGGTCAGCCCGTCCAGAGTGATCAGCACATAGTTGACGTACTGCGGGTTCACTTCGCGGCTCGGATCGAGCATGTTGACCAGCACCGCTTCCGGACCGCGGTTCTGAATGGTCGCCAGGTTCGGGCCAATTTCATGCCCGGCTCCCTCGGCCTTGTGGCAAGCGGCGCACACCTTCTTGAACGCCTCGCGGCCACGCTCGGCGTCGCCGGGCAGATCGAGCACGTCGCGATACGCCTCGACCACGTCCTGCCGCCGCCCGGCGCTGGCCTGCTCGACCAGCTTCCGGCCTCGCTCTCGGATGCCCGCATCGGCGTGCGACGCCAGCAGACGCAGGCGTGCCGTCTCGATGTCGGAGGCATTTACCCGCCCCTCGTCGATGGCGGTCAACAGCGCATCCAGACGCTCCGCCCGGGCGAACAAGGCTTCGGTGGCCTGCACCCGCAGCCGCGGACTGAGCGCCGGCCAGGCCTCCAGCACCAGCGGCCCTACGCCGGCGTCATTGTAGTGAGCCAGCGACGCCAGCGCGGCCGACTGGATCTCATGCGGCTGGCGATGGTCCAGCAGGCGGGCCAGCAGGCCGCTGGCCTGGTCGAACGGACCCAGCGTGAGCGTCTGAATGGCCGCACTTCGCGCCTCCAATGGCCGCTCGCCGTCCTGGGCAATGGCGCGCGCATGGGCCAGCAGGCGGGTGATTACCTTGGCCGCCCGCTCCGCTGCCTCGCCGCCGGCCAACTCGTCCAGCTTACCGCCGGATCGTGCCAGGCCTTCAGCCAGCCCTCTCACGATTGTTTCCGCGAGCCATGCATCGCCGGCCGAAAACCGATCGGCGGCCTCCAGCACGGCGGCAATGTCGTCGGGCCGCTGCGCGCGGCCCGCCTGCAGCGCCAAGGCCGCCAGCATCTCGCGGCCGGCCGGCGAGTGGCCAAAGGCCTCGTCGGCGGCCAGTTGCACGAAAACTTTGCCGCCGCCGTCGGCCAGCGAGCTGAGCACGGCCAGCCGCAGCCAGCGGTCGGCCGCCTCGCTGCGGGCCAGCTCGGCAAGCGGTCCCAGCCGCGATGGGTCGGTGATTTCTCCCAATGTGAAGGCCAATTGGTAGCGGACGCGCAGGTCGCCGTCGGCCGCCATCGCGTAGAGCCGCTCGCGGATCGCGGACGATCCATTGGCCGCCTGCTCGGCCAGGCGCACCGCGTGCTCGCGCACCCCGGGGTGGCTATCGGCCAGTGCGGCGAGCAGCGTCTCATCGGATAGCGCATCCAATCCGCGCAAGGCGTACAGCGCGTGCAGCCGCCCCAGGGGATTGCTCGATTCAGACGCCAACTGCTCTAGCGGCCCGACGGCTTGTTTGTCCTGCCGCTCGTACAGCAGCCGCGAGGCGGTATCGCGATGCCAGCCGTTGGCATGCTGGAGCAAGGCCGCCAGCTCCGCCGTCGTCGCCTGGCTCAAGCGGGGCAGCGGGCGCTGCTGGAACCCGTCGGGCACGACGCGGTAGATGCGTCCCCGATCGCGGCCGGAGGTGAGGTCGAGGTGCCGCTTGATGATGGGAGCCAGGCTGTCGGGGTGCTCGATCACCTCGCGATAGACGTCGGCGATGTACAGCGCGCCGTCGGGCCCGACCGCGAACTGCGCCGGGCGGAACCAGATGTCGCGCGAGGCCACGAACTCGCTCGCCTCGTCGATGCGGCGGGCGACGAGCGCGAGGCCGTTGGCCTCCAGCCGCTTGCGGTGCACCAGGTTGCTGCCCACGTCTCCCACGATCGCCAGGCCCCAGTGCTCCGGCGGCCAGGCATCGCCCCGATAGATGGTCAAACCGGTGGCGCTGGTAAAGTATCCCGATGCCCGCCCGCCCCCCTCCACCGGTCCCGGCACCGCGCCGGCCACGCGCAGCCGCGTCCGGACGATCCGCCACGGCTCGACCGGGCTGATGCGATACACTTCCGCCTGCGGGCCGTCGGCCGCGATGCTCAGCCGGGCCGAAGGCGCGCTGAGATACGGGTTGCGGGCCAGGTAGCGGTCGTCGAACATCACCTGCTGCACGTGGTCGCTGTTGGAGCAGACAAACTTGCGTCCCCAATCATCGAACGTCATGCCATGCTGGCCGCCGCCGCTGGTGGCCTCCAGCCGGCCGCTCCGCGGATCGAAGGCAAAATCGCGCCCGTTGACGTTCACGGCCTCGGCATCGCCCCGGTCGGCCGGCCTGATCTGCCCGCCGGAGCTGCTGCTGGTGCCGTGGATGCGGTTGTCGAGACCCCAGAGAAACGTGTTCAGCAGCCCCTGGACGTTGCTGGTGCCGAACCCGGTGAGGACCATTTGCCGCTGGTCGCATCGGCCGTCGCCATCTGTGTCCTTGCAATAGAAGATGTCGGGCGCGTCGCCGATAAAGACTCCGCCGCCGTAACAAATGACGGCCGTCGGCCAGGCCAGGCCGTCGACGAAGCGCCGGAAAGCGGTCGTATCGGTCACGGCGGGG
>JBBDNX010000523.1:0-3027 GCA_040877345.1 Pirellulales bacterium | reverse complement strand
GGGGACCGTGCCGCACAAGAGGATCAGCAGGATCGAGGCCGTGAGCGTTCCCGCCCCTGCCCCCGCGAAGGCCGCCGAAAGCTCGTCATCGAGCAGCCTGAGAGAGATCCCGCCCAGCAGCAGGCCGGCGCCCACGCCGAAGAAGATCGCGATCAACAGCCGCGCCACCAGCGAAGCAAACCGCTTGAGCAATTGCCGATCGGCCAACGCGCGGGCCTTGTTCAGGCCGGCCGCCGACCACGCCGCCGCATGGCGCGCCAACATCGGCTGGACCTGGGCGGCTCGAGGGGCAGCCGCCCAGCGTGGCGCGGCGCCGGCCGGCATCGCCAGCCGCGCGTCGAGGTCCTCGAGCATGGCCTGCATCGACGGGTACCGCAGCAGCGGATCCTTGGCCAGTGCCCGCGCGACCACGCTGCGATACGGCTCGGCCAGCCGGCTCAGGTCCGGCTCCGCCGTAAGATGTTTCATCAGGATTTCGCCGGCGCTCTCCCCCTCGAACGGGACCCGCCCCGTGAGCATCTCGTACAGCATGATGCCCACCGCGTACAGGTCGATCTCCTTGCCGTAGCGTCCCTGCGACAATTCCGGCGCCATGTAGTGCACCGTGCCCACCGATTCGGTCTGCCCGCTGCGGCGGCTGACCGACATGAACTTGGCCAGGCCGTAATCCCCGACCTTGATCGAGCCGTCCTCCGTGAACACGTTCCCCGGTTTCAAGTCGCGGTGCACGATGCCGTGCGTGTGCAGGTGGCTCACCCCCTCGCAAATTCCGCGCAGGTACGCCACCGCCTGGTCGCTCGGCATTCCCCGCGGATGCCGCGCGATCACCTCCGCCAGGCTCTCGCCCGACATGTATTCCATGATGACCCAGCAGTCGCCCGACTCCCCTTGCTTGACGTCGTACAGCACCACCAGGTTCGGATGCTTCAGATTCAGGCACTGGTTCACCCCCCGCAGCTCGACGTCCAGGTGCCGCCGCACCATCTTCAACGCCACCTGCTTGCCACCTTCCGACGTGGCGTAGTAGACCTCGCCGAATCCTCCCGATCCGATCCCGCGCTTGATCGTGTATCCGTCCAGCGGCCGGTCGCCGGTGGCGTAAGTGAACTTCATGGCTGGTACACCCGTCTCGGACGCGCTCAGTTGGGCGACTTGGTGCGGCCCCGTTTCATCATTAAACTTCATGACGCACCTCTTGGCTACTAAGCGTTCGCGCTTGTTCTGTGTACGTTTTGATCGCCTACCGGACAGCCTGCCCGGTCGCCGGCTCCAACGCCATCGACAACCCTTCCGCCTTGATCCGCGAGCTCGTGCTCAGTCGGGCCTGCCCGATCGACGGCCGGCCGTCGACCTCGAACTCGCCGGCCATCCGGCACCACAGTTCGCCCTCTCGCCGGTACAGCGTCACCTGCCGATCCCAATGCGGTGCCACCACATGCGACGATGCTTGCGGGCCCACGGCCAAATCCCGGCCCATCAACAGCACGGCGTCCCCGCCAAACGCAAATCGCTGCCGGCTCTCAATATCCAACCGCGCCGTGCTGCTTAGCGGGTTGGGCCGCCGGAACAGCAGCCGCACCCCTTGCCCCAACGCAATCTCGTCTCCGTCGCTCAACAGGGCCTGCTCGCCGATTGCCCCTCCATTCACCATGCACGGCCTGACCGAACGCAATAGATACGTATCGCCGCTGCGCTCGATCCAGGCGTGCAATCGGGCCAGTTCCGCCATCAGGGCAATGTCCACCCGCCGGCCCGGCTGGCCTATCGAAAGTCGGTGATGGAGGCACACCAGGTAGCCCCCGACCGTATCCACCCACAGCCGAAAACTGCCCAGCGCCCCCTCCACCGCCCTGGCTCCCCTCTCCGAACCATTCTCAACAACACCCGGCTCGAATTGCATACCGCCTCCCCGGCCCACCCGGCCTGCCGGGCGGGTCTGAACCCCCACCGCCTGCCACGCCCGCCGCCGGGCGGCCTGGGCTGCCGAGTGACCGGGGGCCAAGGCTTCCAGCGCTTCGCATTGCCGCATCGCCGCCTGCCAGTCCTGATGCGACATGGCTTGTAATAATTGGCCTTCCAGAACGGGAATCTTCTGCTGATCGCCGCGCGCCTGGGCCAGGCATTGTTCCAGGGCACCGCAATCCTTGAGCAGCGCCCGAGCGGTCTCATATTGTTCCAGTGCCGCCCCCAAATGTCCCCGGCGGGCGCAATCGCGGCCCGCCAACCAGGCCGATGCTCCTGCCTCCAGCCGGCGCCAATCCGCGCCCTCGACCCCCCTGTGGCGCAGCTTCCCCAGGCACCTCAGCGCGGCTTCGGGCTGGCCGTCGTCCAGATAACGGCCCGCCTCGTCCAGGCCGCTGCGGCTCAGTTCCCTTCGCAATTCGGCGGTTTCGCTGCCGGCACCCAACCGCTCGGCTTCCAGCAGGTCGGCCCAGGCCCTCCGCGAGTCGCCATTTTCGATATAGCCGCGGGCCCGCCTGACCAATGCGGAGGCCACCTTGCCACGCAGTTGCCGAACTGGGGCAAACGACCTTGCCTCCGGTTTGGTGACGAGCTGCCCGGCTTCTTCCAACTGGCCCATTTTCAAGGCTTGCTCGGCCTTGCACAGCATCAGTCGCCATGGGGAGAACATCGCAGAGACCTGTTGTGCCAAAAGGTATGCGGTAAGATTGAGCGGTCAGGGGCAAGCGGAGACCGACCACCCGGCAGGAGGTTCGACCTTGCCAGCGGGCAGGGCCTTGGTGCTTATTCGGTGGTCGGCCCCGAATATTTGGTCGGCCCGGGCTGATATTGCCCAGATTTTTTTCCGGCGGCGCGATTCCAGTTCCATGGCGACTTATCAGGTATGGAGTAGCTCGCCGGTCGTAGGTAACAAACTGGGCCGCTACTGCGCTATCCAAAGGGTTGGTGTTCGCGGCGGATCTATTGGGAGGGTCAAATCGATGCAATCCAGGAAGAAGCTGTTTGCATGGTTGGTGCTGCTGGCCTTGCTGGCCTGGGTGGTAGTCGAGCCCGCCTCGGCCCAGG
>JBBDNX010000522.1:0-3029 GCA_040877345.1 Pirellulales bacterium | reverse complement strand
ACCTCTACCCGAAAAATCAATGTTGACCCTACACTAGGCTCGGTAGCGCAGCGGCGCGCGGGGCGCGAAGCCGGTCAAAACCAAGGGCTGCCAAAGGACGAAGCGGGAAGGTTTCCGGTCGATCTTCCGGGAACCAGTCGGCCTGCCGGGATTCCCGCCGATCCGCGACGCGCGGCACGGGATGCCCGGCGGCTGCTGGACCAGGCCGAGCGGGCGGCCTCGAACGGCCATTACGGCAAAGCCTTCGAGCAGTCGGTCCGCGGCTGGCAAACCGCGCAGTGGCACGCCAGGTCGGACGATGACTGCGCGGAGCTGGCGCAAACGCTGCTGAAACGGACGGAGCAATACGGCGAGCGCGCGACGGAAGACCGCCAAACCAGCCAAGAGACGAGGGGAAAGACCCTTCAAGTGAAGTAATGGGGGCAGATCATGGCCCAGGCCCGCGCTCAAACTTCCATCGCCGTCCAGGCCAGGGTCGTTTGCCCTCATTGCTGGTCGAGGTTCGCGCCCGAAGAGGTGCTTTGGATCAGCCAGCATCCCGACTTGCTGGGCGATCCGCGGCTGGGCAGCGACCAGCAGCAGCGTTTTCTGCCCACCCGCTTTAACCCGGCGGGCTCCGCCATCGATCCCCGCGGTTTCATCTGTCATGGCCTGGCCTGTCACGGCTGCCACCTCGGCATCCCGCGGGCGTTCGTGGAGATGGAGCCGCTCTTCTTGTCGATCCTCGGCGCCCCCTCCTGCGGTAAATCGTACCTGCTGGCTGCCATGACCTGGCAGTTGAGGCGGACGCTGCCCAAGTGCTTCGGCGTCAGCTTCAGCGACGCGGATCCCGCGCTGAACCATATCCTCAACGAATACGAGGAACAGCAGTTCCTCAACCCCCAGCAGGACAAGCTCGTTTCCATCCGGAAAACCGAGGAGCAAGGCGACCTGTACGACACCGTGCTGTACGAAGACCAGGCAGTCAGGTACCCGCGGCCCTTTGTCTTTACCCTGCGGCCGCTGGAAACGCACCCCAACTTTGCCAAGGCCGATCGCATGTCGCGGACGCTTTGCCTGTACGACAACGCCGGCGAGAGTTTTCTGCCTGGCGCCGATACGGCCTCGAGTCCGGTCACCCGGCACCTGGCCCTGAGCCGGGCCCTGTTCTTCTTGTTCGATCCCACGCAGGACGTGCGCTTCCGGAAGGCCTGCCAGGGGAAGACGGACGACCCCCAGATGGCACTGCGCTCCACGCGCCTGGCGCGCGAGCGGCCGATCCGGCAGGACAGCATCCTGCTGGAGGCGGCCGAACGGGTCCGGCGCCATGGCGGCCTGGCCCATCGCGCCAAGCATCCTCGCCCCTTGGTGGTAGTCGTCACCAAGCACGATTCGTGGTCCGCACTGCTGCCTGGCGAAGCGTTGGAGACGCCTTGGGTCGCCAGCCGCCGCAGCGCGGTCTGCGGCCTGGATCTGGAGTCGATCGAGCGCCGCTCTCGAGCCGTCCGGTCGCTGCTCTGGGATTTGTCGCCCGAGATTGTTTCGGCGGCTGAGAGCTTCGCCGATACCGTGGTCTATATCCCGGTGAGCGCGATGGGCCGCGGCCCCGAAATCGATCCTGGCACCGGGGCGTTAGGCATCCGGCCCTGCGACATCCATCCTGTCTGGGCGGAGGTGCCGCTGCTGTACGTGATGAGCCGGTACTTGCGGGGGCTGATTCCTTACCTGAAGCCCAAGTCAGGCCCGTCGCGCAACGGCGATCCTGAAGTCAGCGCCGATCAAAGCGCCATCGCCCGGCTTGGAGCGGTGCCCCCCGCGAGGCCCGGCCGATGAGCCAGGAGATCATCTATACGTCGGCGCCGCGGGGGCTCAAGCCGGGCAGCCGGGGCTTCTGCACCGTCGTCAGCACGCAGGGCATGGCCAAGAACCTGGCCGAGCGGCTGGAATCGCTCAGCGGCTACCGCCAGGTGTTTCCGCCGCAGGATCCCAAGGCGCATTGGAACCCCGTGGTACACTCCCACCTGCGGCTCAGCGTCGGCGGGCGGACGCTGCACGTCTTGTCGCGCATCTCGGCCCACGGGCTCGATTACACGCAGCGGGCCAACAAGTTCGCGCACCACGTGGTGCTCGATCCCAGCGAGCTGCCGGCGGCCGGACCGGCCTGGCTCATCTCGGCCCCCGGCTTTCTCGAAGAAACGTGGGACGGCGAGCCGCGCATCCTGGCCGCCGGTCGAAAGCCCCCGACTGGGGCGGCGGCCGCGGGAATCTGCCAGGCCTGGCGGCAGCTCGCCGGCGACGCCGGTTGGGGTGGCGTGCTGGCCGAGACGGCGCTCGACCCGGTCCGGCAGGCGGTGATCGTCTTTCGGCCCGGCATGGAGATGCTGCCGCTCTTGGTCGAATCTCTCAACCTGTTGCCTGCCGAGAGCCGCTGGGGCATCACGTTCAGCACATATTTCACCAAGCTGCCGCCCGGCGTCGACTGCAAGTGGCGTTGCATGTTGGAAGGCACGCCCGAGATTTTAGCGGCCCGCCGCTCGCCGCACATTACCGTGATCGATCTCTGCCGGCCGGCAGTTCAGCCGCCCGGCGCCTGGCTCATGGAGGCCGCCCGGACCGGCGTGGTCGTCGCCCAGAAGGCCGCCGCGCCTTCCGCACCCGATTCAGAAGATGACGTCGACGCGTGGCCGGCTCCCTCACTTCCGTTCGCGGTCGCATCGGGTCTCCCTCAGGTCGCCGCCGCGGGCGGCGCGGCTGCGATTTCCCTCGGTCCACCGCCGCTCAAGCCAGGCGCTACCGCCTCTCGTGCCGCGCCGCCTCAATTGAGGACTTTCAAGAAGAAGCGCAAGCGCCGCTGGCCGCTCGTGCTGGCGTGCACCCTGTTCATCGTGGCATTGATCGGTGGCGGAGGCGTAGCCGGCTGGATGATGCAGCGCAATGCAACCACAGGTTTGACAACGGGCGGTGCGTCGGGGGCGCCTTCGAAGCCCGAGACTCCGACGAAGGCCAGCGTTGGGCCCACGCCGGAGACCGAGGAAAAGCCTCAAGCGAAC
>JBBDNX010000521.1:0-3032 GCA_040877345.1 Pirellulales bacterium | reverse complement strand
CATGTCGCTGGTCGACAGCGCCGCCGCCGCCGCGGCAAACTCGCCGCTCGCCTGCCGCAGCCGGGCCAGGTAGCCGGCCGCGCCCTCGCGCTCATCCAGCACGCGCGCCAGCGCGCCCTGGAACGTGCGGATCTTGATCGCGTCGAAGTGCAGCGACGCCAGCTCCTCGCGCAGCGAAGACGACGGGCCCAACGGACCCCGGCCGTCGGCCCCGGCCGGATAAAACGGCAGACGCAGCTCGCCGGCCGCCGCGCGGTCATACGGGATCACGTACACCAGGTGCGGCCTGGCGCCCGTTTCGCCGCTGAACGTCTCCAGCCAACGCGGCCAATAGTCGCGGTCCCCCTCCAGGTCGCACTGGTTGAAGACGACGACCACCGCCTTGTCCGCTTCGGCCGCCTTGCGAAAGAATTGCTTGACGGCCGCGTCGTTGTATTTCTGCTGCGTCAAGACGGCTATCAGCACGTCGGCCGACTGGCGGATCTGGTCCGCCCGCTGCCAGTTGACCACCACGTCCGAATCGATGTCCGGCGTGTCCAGCAGCAAGAGCCGCTCCGGCACCACCTGGCCGCGCCGCCAGAACAAGAGATGCTCGGCCGTATCGGCCAGGGCATCGTCGGCCGACTCCCAGCGGCGCAGATGAAACCCCTCGAACAGACCCTGCAGCAAGTCCTCGCGGTCGTACCCCTCGGGCGCCAAGCAGACCGGGTGCCGGGTGCCGGCCGCCAGCGGGCTGACGGCGCTGGCCATCTCGCCGGCCAAGTGGTTGAAAACCAGCGACTTGCCGATGTTGGTGCCCCCCACCACCGCCACCACCAGCACCGGCGGGGCGTCCAACTGGGCCAACAGCTTATGGGCTAAAAGCTCGTACCATTCCTCCTTGTCCGGCGGCGGCAGGCCGACCGCGCGGGCCGCCGGCGCCAGGGCCCCCAGCGCATGGCGCAAGCGTTTGACCTGTGCGGCCCAGGCATGGAAGTCGGCGCTCATCGAGCACGGCAGTATACCGGAAAGAGAAAGGCAGAAGGCGGAAGGCAGAAGGATGGACGCTACGGAATCGCACCAGGGAGCCGTGCCAGGCCCCAGCTTAGTGGGGTCCACCGACAGGGGTCCCTTGTAGGGCTCCGCGGAGCTGTTCTACAATCCAGGGTTCAACCTTTCGCCACCGAAACGGATTTCCGCACGTCCGCCGCTTATGGCAGCATCCGATATCGTCATCCAAGGGGCCCGCGAACACAACCTGCGGGACGTGAACCTGGTCCTGCCGCGGAACCGGCTGATCTGCCTCACCGGGGTCAGCGGTTCGGGAAAAAGCTCGCTCGCCTTCGACACGCTGTACGCCGAGGGGCAGCGCCGCTATGTCGAGAGCCTCTCCAGCTTCGCCCGGCAGTTCCTGGGCCAGATGCCCAAGCCCGACGTCGACTCGATCTCCGGCCTCAGCCCGTCCATCTCGATCTCGCAGAAGTCGAGCGGCCAGAACCCCCGCTCCACCGTCGGCACCATCACCGAGATCTACGACTACCTGCGGGTGCTGTATGCCCGCACCGGCTTGGGCCATTGCCCCCACTGCAGCCGGCCGATTACCGCCCAAACCCGCGACCAGATCCTCGACCGCATCTCGACGCTGGCCGAGGGCACGCGGTTCATCGTGCTGGCCCCCGTGATCAAGGCGCAAAAAGGGGAATACCGCGATCTGTTCGAGGACCTGCTCAAGCAGGGGTTCGTCCGCGCCCGCGTCGACGGCAGCCTGGTCTCGCTCTCCGATAACTTGAAGCTCGACCGGCAGATGCGGCACAACATCGAGGTGGTCATCGACCGCCTGGTGGCCGCTCCCGGATTGCGGCCGCGCCTGGCCGAAGCGGTCGAGCTGGCCCTGCGGATGGGCGACGGCAACCTGATCGTCGCCACCGAGGCCGCTGCCGCGGACCAGCCGGCACCCGCCGAGGCCGCGCCGCGCCGCAAGCGCCGCGCCGCTGCGGCGCACAACGACCTGCAGCTCTCGGCCCATTACGCCTGCACGCACTGCGGCCTCAGCTTCGAGCCACCCAGCCCGCAGTTGTTCAGCTTCAACAGCCCGCAGGGAATGTGCCTGGAGTGCGACGGCCTGGGAGAGATCTACAACTTCGATCCGGCGCTGTTGATCCCCGACCCCGGCCGCTCGTTCAAGCAAGGCTGCATCGAGCTGATCGGACCCTGGACCGACATGGGCCGCTGGCGAAAGCACATCTACCACGGAGTAGCGGAGACCCTGGAGCGGACCGTTGGCCTCGATCCGGGCGACCTGCTCGAAACGGCCTGGGAAGAGCTCGATCCCGCGCTCTCGCGGCAGATGCTGTGGGGCACGGGCGATCTGCACATCACGTACTCCTGGAAGCACGGCGGCGGAGTTCACAAGTACGGCGGCAAGTTCGAGGGCATCATCCCCGAGCTCTTGTCGAAGTACCGCAACTCGAAGAGCGGCATGCAGCGCCGCCAGTTGGAAAAGTACATGCGCGTCATCGGCTGCGAGGCTTGCCGCGGCGCGCGGCTCAACGAGCAGGCCCGCGCCGTCACGCTGGTCACCCGGCATCCGCGCTTCGCCGATCGGCCCGCCCGGGCGCTGCACGAAGTCTGCTCGCTGGCCGTTTCGGACGCGGCCGACTTCTTCAGCGAGCTGGAACTCGGTGCCACCGGCCAGTTGATTGCCGCCGAAGTGCTCAAGGAGATCCGCGGCCGATTGGGTTTCCTGACCAACGTCGGGCTCAATTACCTCTCGCTCGATCGCACCGCCCCCACGCTCTCCGGCGGCGAGGCGCAGCGCATCCGCCTGGCCGGACAGATCGGCTGCGGCCTGGTGGGCGTGCTCTACATCCTCGACGAGCCCTCGATCGGACTGCACCCCCGCGACAACGACCGGCTGCTCGCCACGCTGGCCAAGCTGCGCGACCTGGGTAACACGGTCGTCGTTGTCGAGCACGATGAAGATACGATGTGGGCCGCCGATCACCTGGTCGATTTTGGCCCCGGCCCCGGCGTGCGCGGCGGCGAAGTGGTCG
>JBBDNX010000520.1:0-16783 GCA_040877345.1 Pirellulales bacterium | reverse complement strand
GCTCTTGCTCTCGATGGGCTACCAGCTCATGGCCATCGACACCTTGGGCAAGCCGGGAGCGCACACCGCCCGCGTCCTCTGGCAGCAGGACCTGATCGATTCGCTGCCGGGGCTGCCCCGCAACGTCGGCGTACACACTCGGACGATCCAGCGGCCGTGGGGCATCCCCCAGGTGATGGCGGCCGATGCGCAGAACCGGCCGCTCGGCAACGCGGGCCCGCTATCGACCGAGATGATCTGCTTTCAGCGGATGCGGACCCTGATGGCGGTCGAGCCGCTGTCGGGCGAGACCTTGTGGAGCCGCAACGACGTGCAACACGGCAGCGAAGTGTTCGGTGACGACGAGTTGTTGTTCGTCACGGCGCCCGGCGAAAGCGAGGCGCGTGTCTTGCGGGCGCTGGACGGCCAGGAGTTGGGCCGCCGGCAGGTGCCGCCGGTGGAAGAGCGCGTTCTCACGCTCGGCCGGTTGGTGTTGTCCTGGTCCAGCCGGGACGGCCGATGGGCGATGACGCTTGCGGATGCCTGGCAGGGCAAGGAGCTGTGGCGGAAGGCGTTTTCGCTGGGCTCGAAAGTGTGGCCGCTGGGCACCGATTCGATCGGCGTGCTCCAGCGCGACGGCAGCTTCTCGCTTTTGTCGCTGCCCGATGGTGAGACCTTGATTGACCAGCGCGTGGATGCCGAACCCACCTTGAGCGAGATTTACGTGCTCGGCACGCCCGATCGGTACCTGTTGATCACCAACCGCCCCTGGCAGAACAAGGCCGGAGTGAACATCACGCCGGTGCCCTCCCCCGGCAGCACGGTGATCAGCGGCACGGTGCACGGTTTCGATCGCGCCACCGGCCAGAAGGTGTTTTCCACGAACATCGAGGGAAAGGGCCTCTCGATCAACCAGCCGGCCGATCTGCCGATCCTGGTGTTTGCCGCCAATACCTATCAACAGGCGCCGCAGGGCCGAGGGAGCACCCAGAAAGGCAACGTGCTGTGCCTGGATAAACGCAACGGGCGCATCGTCCACGAGGAGGAGTTGCCCGGCTCGATCAACTCGGTCGACGTGACCAGCGATCCGCAGAAGCACGAGGTGGTGCTGCGGACGCTGCGGTCGAGTGTTCGCCTCCGGTTCACCGACGAGCCATGGCCGATTGAAACGCCGGCGGCCGGCGACGACCAGGCGGCCGCGGCCACCGGGTCGACCACGGCCCGGGCCGGCCGGGCGATTGTACGCGGCCTCAAGAAATTCGCAGCGGGCAGGTTCGCAGCCGGCAAATCGCCAGCCGGCAACGGTTTGCCGATTGGCGACGACCCCTTCGATAAGCCGGGGCTGATCGGCGAACTCGAGTTGGAGGAAGACGTAGCCGGGGAACAGGCCGACATCATCGAGGAAGAGCCGGACGTCATCGAGGCCCAACGGGAAATCGAAGAAGCTCAACCAGACGTTGCCGAGGAGCAAGAGCCATGATGCCCGCTGCAAGTTGGTCTGGCCGGATCGCGCTGATCTTGTGCATGGCCGCCTGCTGGCAGGTGCCCGCCTCGCAGGCGCTGGCGGCCAAGCGAGACGAAAAAGTCGATCGGGCGGTGAACCGGGGCCTGGAGTGGATGGCCCGCACGCAGTCGCGCCTCGGCCATTGGGGCGCCAACGAGGGGCGCTATCCGACGGCCATGACCGCCCTGGCCGGCATGGCGTTCATGGCGGAGGGCTCCACCACCACGCAGGGCAAGTATGCTGCCAACATCCGCAAGGCGGTCGACTACCTGGTCAGCCGCAGCCGGGCAAACGGCTTGATCGGCGACCCGCGCAGCGACGACCGCTATACCTACGGCCACGGCTACTCGATGCTGTTCCTGTCGCAGGTGCTCGGCGAGGAAGAAGACCTCGACCGCCGCGAGACGCTGATCGAAGTGTTGACCAAGGCGGTACAGTCCACCGGCGAGGCCCAGACCGAGGCGGGGGGCTGGGGGTACGTGAGCGCCAAGGACGGCCACGGCTTCGACGAGGGTTCGACCACGATCACGCAGGTGCAGGGGCTGCGAGGCTGCCGCAACGCCGGGATCCCCGTTCCCAAGGAGATCATCGACAAAGCGGTCAAGTACATCCGCGACTGCACCCTGCCCGACGGAGGCGTGCAGTATAGTTCCAAGGGCGGCGGTGGCCGGCCGGCCATCTCGGCGGCGGCGATTGCCTGCCTGTTCAATGCCGGCGATTACGACAGCCAATACGTGCCCAAGCTGTTGAACTATTGCGAAAAGAACCTGGACAACATCCAAAACGAGGGCTTCGGCCATTGGCACTATGCCCACTTCTACTACGCGCAGGTCTGCTATCGCGAGGGGAGTGAGAAGTGGATCCCCTACCGCGACAAGATCTATGCCAAGATCGTCTCCGAGGCGAACCCCAACGGCTCGTGGAACCAGGGTTACATCGGCCCGATCTACACCACCGCCGTCAACCTGACGATTCTGCAACTGGAAAACGGCACGTTGCCCATCTACCAACGCTGACAGGCTTCGGCGCGCCGGCTTTGCCCGGCCTGCCGCAGCGGACCCAAGGGAGCTTTGATGACAGAACAATTCGATGCCCAGGAGTCGGCCGCCATCCGCGAGCTGGGCGCCGCCCGCGAGCGGATCCTCGAACAACTGGCCCAGGTCATCGTCGGACAGGGCCACGTGATCGAGGAGCTGTTGATCTCGCTGTTCAGCCGGGGTCACTGCCTGCTGGAAGGCGTGCCCGGCCTGGCCAAGACGCTGATGGTCAGCACGCTGGCCCGCACGCTGAACCTCTCGTTCAGCCGCGTCCAGTTCACGCCTGACCTGATGCCGGCCGACATCACCGGAACCGAAATCATCGAAGAGAACCGCGGCACCGGGTCCCGCGAGTACCGCTTTCTCGAAGGGCCCCTCTTCGCCAACGTGATCCTGGCCGACGAGATCAACCGCACGCCTCCCAAAACGCAGGCCGCCCTGCTGGAAGCGATGCAAGAGCGGCAGGTCACCGTGGGCCGCGTGCGGCACCCCTTGCCCGACCCGTTCTTCGTGCTGGCCACGCAGAATCCGATCGAGCAGGAAGGCACGTACCCGCTGCCCGAGGCGCAGCAGGACCGCTTCATGCTCAAGGTGTTCGTCGACTATCCCAGCTTCGACGAGGAGTTCGAGATCGCCCGCCGCACCACGACCACGCTGTCGGATCACGTGGTGCCGGTGCTGACGGCCGAGCAGATCATCCAGTTGCAGGGCATGGTTCGCGAGGTGCCTGCCTCCGACCACGTCATCCGCTACGCCTTGTCGCTGGTTCGCCAGACGCGGGTGGGCGAGGTCGGCGCGCCGGACTTCGTCAGCGAACAGTTGAACTGGGGCGCGGGACCCCGGGCCGTCCAGAACATGATCCTGGGCGCCAAGGCCCGGGCCCTCTTGCACGGCCGGACCCATGTCTCCACCGACGACGTCGCCGCGCTGGCCAGGCCCGTGCTGCGGCACCGGATCGTCGTCAACTTCGCGGCCGAGAGCGAAGGGGTGACGAGCGACCAGTTGATCGATCGCCTGATCGAGATCACCCCGACCAAAGAGGACGAGCTCACCCGCGATGCCCGATTCCAGAAGATTTTTGCATCCTGAGGCGATCCGCCGGCTGACGCGGCTCGACATCCGCGCCCGGCACATCGTCGAGGGATTCCTGTCGGGGGCCCACCGCAGTCCTTACTTCGGGCAGTCGGTGGAGTTCCTCCAGCACCGCCAGTACGCCCCCGGCGACGACCTGCGCCGCATCGACTGGAAGGTCTGGGCCAAGCAGGACCGTTATTACGTCAAGCAGTACGAGGAAGACACCAACCTCCGCTCGATCCTGCTGGTCGACGTCTCCGGCAGCATGCGTTACGGCTCCGGGGCGCTGAACAAGTTCGAGTACGCGGCCACCGTCGCCGTCAGCCTGGCCTATCTGTTGTTGCGGCAGCAGGACGCCGTGGGCTGCGTACCCTTCGACGAAGGGCCGCGGACCACCGTGCCGCTGCGCACCAAGCGCAACCACCTCAACTCGATCATCTCGGCGCTGGACGTCAGCGACCCCAGGGAAAAGACCGACCTGGCCCGCATCATGCGGCACGTGGCCGACAGCTATCCCCGCCGGGGCATGGTGCTGGTCATCTCCGACCTGCTGGCCGACCGGGCCGGTTTGTTCAAGGGGCTGCGGCTGTTGCGGCAGCGCGGGCACGACGTGATGGTGTTCCACGTGATGGACGACGACGAGCTCGACTTTCCCTTCAACGGGCCCACGCGTTTCGAGGGTTTGGAGATTCCCGAGCACCTCAACTGCAACCCCCGCGCGCTGCGGGAGGGATACCTCGAAGCCCTCGGCGGCTACCTGGACGAAGTCCGCCGGGGCTGCGCCAAGCACGTGGTCGACTACGCACTGGTGCGGACCAGCCAGCCGCTCGACGCGGCCCTGGCCACTTACTTGAGCAACCGATTAGGCATGCACAGCCGCAATTGAATCGCCCGATCCGCGTCCGGAACAGTCCCGCAACGCCAACCACTTTTAACAACCGCGAACCTGCCTACCGATGCCCACCTTTGTCAATCCGGCGCTGCTCTGGGGATTGCTGATCCTCGCGGTGCCGGTCCTGATCCACCTGATCAACCTGCTGCGGCATCGCCGCGTGCCGTGGGCGGCCATGGAGTTCCTGCTGGCCAGCCAGCGCAAGAACAGCACCTGGATCCGCTTGAAAGAGCTGCTGCTCTTGTTGACGCGGATGGCGGCGATTGCCGCCATCGTGCTCTTGTTGGCGCAGCCCCGCTGGCAGCACCGGCTGAGCAGCCTCTTCGGCGGCCAGCGAACGCACCACGTCGTGCTGCTGGACGACAGCTTTTCCATGTCCGACCGCTGGGCCGATACCAGCGCCTTCGACCAGGCGATCCGCGTGGTGCAGCGGATCGGCGAGCAGGCGTCCGGCGAACCGGGCGCGCAGAGCTTCACCCTCTTGCGTTTCTCCCAGGCTGGCGCCGGAGCATCCGATAGCCGGCCCGACTTCCTCAAGGCCTCGATCGATACCCGCTTCGGCAGCCAGCTCAAAGAAGCGCTCGCCCGGATGCGGCCCTCGCAGATGGCGGTCGGACCCGGCGAGGCCGTCAAGGCGTTCGAGCAGTTAGCCGGCCCGGCCGACGACGAGGACCGCGTGGTCTACCTGGTGTCCGATTTCCGCGCCGCCGATTGGGACCAGCCCGGCGAGCTGGCCAAGGCCCTGGCCCGGCTCGACCAGTCGCGCGCCGCCCTGCGGCTGATCGACTGCGTAGACATGGCCCGCCCCAACCTGGCCATCACCGACCTGGCGCCGCAGCCGGGCACGCAGGCCGCCGGCGTGCCCTTGGCGATGGCCGTCACGGTCAAGAACTTCGGCAGCGACGCCGTCCGCGGCGTCTCCGTGCTGCTCGAAGAAGACGGCCGGCCCCGCGGCGCGGTCGAAATCGACCACGTCGCTCCGGGCGAGAGCGAGACCCGGCGGTTCGCCGTCTTCTTTTCCACGGCCGGCGACCACGTGGTGGCCGCCAGCCTGGAAAGCGACGCGGTCGAGATCGACAACGCGCTCTACTGCCTGGTCGACTTGCCGCCCGCCGTGCCCGTGTTGCTGGTCGACGGCGCCGCCGGCACGCCGCACGGCCGCTTCCTGGCGGCGGCGCTGGCACCGGGCGGCGCGGTCAACACGGGCATCAACCCGCGCATCGAGCCGCCTGCCTACCTCAACAACAACCCGCTCGACAAGTTCCAGGCCGTCTACCTGCTGGACGTGCCCCGCCTCGACCAGCCGGCCATCGATGCGCTGGAAGCGTATGTCCGCGGGGGCGGAGGCCTGGGCGTGTTCCTGGGCGATAACGTCCGGGCCGTCTTCTACAACGAGAAGCTGCACCGCGGCGGACAAGGCCTGCTGCCGATGCCGTTGGCGTCCAAGATCCAACTGCTGGTCGACCGGCTGGAAACGGGGCCCGACCTGGAAGTGGCGGTCCGCCATCCGGTGTTCAAGATCTTTGCCGGCGAACGCAACAGCTTCCTGGCGGCCGTTTCGGTCGACTGGTACATCTCGACGCCCAAGGATTGGCAGCCCGAGCCCGACTCGACGGCCGAAGTGGTCGCCCGCCTGCGCAACGGCGCCCCGCTGGCCGTCGAGCATCAATTCGGCGCCGGCCGCGTGATGGTCTTCACGACGACGGCCGCGCCCCTCTGGAACAACTGGGGCCGCAACCCCAGCTTTGTCGTGGCCGTGCTGGAGATGCAGTCGCACCTGGCCGGGTCGGCCGCCCGTGAGGCCCCGCGGCTGGTCGGCTCGCCCATCCAGGTCCAGCTCGATCCGGCCCGCTATCGGCCGCAGGTCCGCCTGGTCGCGCCGTCCGGCCCGGAGGCGGGCAGTGGGGCAGCAGGCGGCGAGGCCGGCCCCGCAGCCGCGGGAACCGGACAAGTTCCAGGGGCAGGGGCCGACGTTGTCACGGGTGCGCCGCCGGCTGTCGATGGTGTGCCGCTGGTGATCGATGCCGCCCAGGGTCCGGAGGGATTGACGGCCTCGTTCCCGCGGGCGCAGCGCCGCGGCGTGTACGAGCTCGTGTTGACCACGGCCGAAAACAAGCCGGAGGTCCGCCGCCTCGTGTTCAACGTCGAAGCGGCCGAGGGCGACCTGGCCATCATCGGCGGCGACGAGCTGGCTTCCCGGCTGCCCGGCGTCCGCTACGAGTTCCGCCAGGCGGCCGATTTCCATTTATCGCCGCGCGAGCTGGCCGGCGCCAACCTGGGTCATTGGGTCCTGTATCTGCTGGTGGCGCTGTTGTTGGGCGAGCAAGCCCTGGCGTATTCGGCCAGTTACCATCCAGCGGCCAGGGAGGGCGCGCCTTGATCATTGCCGCCGTCACATCCGCCGAGTCCACGCTGCGGACCTCCTTTGAATGGGGCCGGATCCAGGCACCCTCCGACTGGCTGCTGCCGCTGGTGGTCTCGGCCGCCGTGCTGGCTTACGTCTGGTTCATGTACCGCCGCGACAGCGCCGAGTTGAGCGCCCCGGTCGGCGTGCTGCTGACCGGCTTGCGGATGGCCGCCTTCGTGGGCTTGCTGGTGGTGTACCTCGAGCCCCAATGGCGCAACGAGCGCGACCAGGTCTACAACTCGCGGGTGCTGTTGTTGGCCGATACCAGCTTGAGCATGGGCCTGGTCGACCACGATTCCTCGCCCGTGCCGGCCGAGCCAAGCCGCGGGCAAAAGGTGATCGCCGCCTTGTCGCAGGGCGGCCTTCTGAACGCCCTGCGCGCCAAGCACGACGTGGTGCTGGTCCGTTTCGATTCCGACTCGGGGCGGGTCGTCTCGCTCGAAAAGTTCCCCGCCGCGCCGGGCGACGGCCAGACCGCCGAGACCGGCGATGCCCAGGTCATGGACGAGAGCCAGTGGCAGCAGGCGCTGGCGCCGCGCGGCCCCGAGACGCGCCTGGGACAGGCCCTGCGCCAGTTGATCAGCGAAGAACAGGCGGCGCCGGTGGCCGGCGTCGTGGTGTTTACCGATGGCGGCCATAACGCCGGGATAGAGCCGGCAGCGGCCGTCGGCCTGGCCCGCGAAGCCGGGATCGCCATCTACCCCGTCGGCCTCGGATCGCTGGAGCAGCCGGTCAACGTGCGGGTCAGCGATTTTGTGGCCCCGGCCCGCGCTTATCCGGGCGACAGCTACACGGCCACCGGCTACATCCAGGCTCAAGGCCTGGCCGGAAAGGTCGTGAACCTGGAGCTCTACTCGCGCGACGCGGCCAGCGGCCCGGCGCCGGGGCCGGGCCAGGCCGGCCAGCTCGAAGACAGCCAGGAGCTGGTGCTGGGCGGCGACGGCGAAGTCGTGCCGGTCACGTTCACCTTGACCCCCTCGGTCGTCGGACGGCGGACCTTGCGGCTGCGCGTGGCCGCGCCGGCCGAGGACCGCCACACGGGAGATAACCAGCAGGAAGTCGATATCGAAGTGGTCGACCGCAAGAGCCGCGTGCTGCTGTTCGCCGGCGGGCCGTCGCGCGAGTACCAGTTCCTGCGCAACCAATTGCGGCGCGACCGCAACGTCGAAGTCGACGTGCTGCTTCAGACCGGCAGCCAGGGCATCTCGCAGGATGCCCACCAAATCCTCGGCGAGTTTCCCCTCCAGCCCGAAGAGCTGTTCGCCTACGATTGCATCGTGGCCTTCGATCCCGACTGGCGCCGGTTGTCCCAGGCCCAGCAGGAGCTCGTCCAGCGGTGGGTTGGCGACCACGCCGGCGGGTTGATTGTGGTCGCCGGACCAATCTACACCGACCAGTGGGCGCAGGACCCCGCGATGAGCCGCATCCGCACTCTGTACCCCGTCGAGTTCGAGCGGCGCTTCTCCCTGCTGGACGATGCCCGCTACGGCTCCAGCGAACCGTGGCCGATCGAGTTCACCCGCGACGGGCTGGAAGCGGAGTTTCTCTGGCTGGAAGAGTCCGCGCCGGCCAGCAGCCGCGCCTGGCAGGAATTCGACGGCGTGTTCGGCTACTACGCGGTACGCGGTCCGAAGCCGGCCACCACCGTCTACGGCCGCTTCTCCGACCCGCAGTCGGCGGCCGGCAGCCAGCAGCCCGTCTACCTGGCGGGCGGGTTCTTCGGCTCGGGCCGCGTGTTCTACCTGGGCAGCGGCGAGATGTGGCGGCTGCGGGCGCACGACGAGGCCTGGTTCGAGCGGTTCTACACCAAGCTGATCCGGCACGTGACGCAGGGCCGGCTGCTCCGCGGCAGCAGCCGCGGCGTGCTGCTGGTCGAGCGCGACCGCTACCTGCTGGGCGGCACCGTCGATGTCCGCGCGCAGTTGTCCGATGCTCGCCTCGAGCCGCTCGAGCTGCCTGCCGTGACGCTGGAGGTCACCTCGCCCGACGGCCTGCGCGATACCTTGCCGTTGAGCGCCGACGCGCAGCGGGCCGGCAACTATCGAGGCCAGTTCACCGTCCGCAAGGAAGGCGTGTATCAACTGGAACTGCCCGTGCCCGAAAGCCAGGAGCGGCTCGCCCGCCGGATCCAGGTCAAGGTGCCCGACCTGGAGCGCGAAAACCCCCAGCGCAACGACGCCTTGCTCAGCGAGCTGGCCGGCAAAACGGGCGGCATCTATTACGTGGGACTCGAGTCGGCCCTGGGCAAAGACCTGTCCGGAGGCCCCCTCGTCGAGCGTTTGCCCGACAAAAGCCGAACCGTCACCTTGACCGCCATCCCTACGCGGCTTTGGGACAATCCATGGACCTTGCTGCTGCTTTCGGGCGTCTTATGTCTGGAGTGGCTGGTGCGCCGGCTGGTCAAGCTGGCATGAGAGCCGACCAAGAATCACAACCATGACCGTGCAAGAACAACCACGCCTGGCCGACAACCTCCGCCTGCTGCTGGCCCGTTTGCGCCGTGGCGTCAGGCGCTACGTGCTCGTCGAAGGATTGGCCGCCACGCTGGTGGTCATGGTGCTCGCCTTTTGGGCCGCTCTGGCCATCGACTGGCTGTTCGAGCCGCCCCGCGCGGCGCGCATCGCGATGCTTGCCGCCGGCGCGCTGGCGGCCGGCTGGGTCTTGTTTCGCCTGGTCCTGGCGCGCCTGCTCGTGCCGCTCAGCGACCGCAGCCTGGCGCTTGTGCTGGAGCGCCGCTACAGCGACTTTGAAGACGGCCTGCTCACCGCCGTCGAGCTGACCGCCCAGCCGCGGCTGCCGGCCGAGACGCTCGATCACGGCCGGCGGATGCTGGCCCATACCTGCCGCCAGGCTTCGGCCAAGGCCGGCCGCGTGCACCTGGCCGACGTATTCGACCCCGCACCGCTGAAGCGGGCCTTGATTGCCGCCGGACTGCTGGCCGCCTCGCTGGTCGTCTTCGCCTTGGCGGCCCCCGCCGCCTTCCTGCTCGGAGTGCAGCGGCTGGCGGCGGTCACGGACCAGCCTTGGCCCCGCCGCACGCACCTGGTGATCGAGGATTTCAAGAACAACGAAAAGGTCGTGGCCCGCGGCACGGACCTCGAGGTGCTGGTCCGGGCCAAGACCGAGCGGCCGCTGGTTGTGCCCCGCGTGGTGCAGGTGCGTTACAGCTCGGACGAGGGGCGGCGCGAGCGCAAGAACATGGTCCGCGAGGGCAGCGCGGTCGCGGGGCGCGATCCGTTCCAGGATTTCAAGTACACCTTCCAGAGCGTGCTCTCGAACATCCGCTTCGACGTGCTGGGCGGAGACGCCCGCATCAGCGACCTCAAGATTCGGGTCGTCGATAGTCCGACGATCAGCATGGTGCTGGCCTGCCGCTATCCCGATTACATCGGGCGCTTGCCGGCCGAGATGCCCGCCTCGGGCGTCGTCGCACTGCCCAAGGGCACTCACCTCACGGTCAAGGCCCGTGCCAATAAGGACCTGATCAGCGTCCAGGTCGACTACATGGCCGATCCCGACACGGCGGCCAGCGATACGATCGCCCTGGCCGAGGAGCGGCAGTTCGAGTTCGTCCTGGACCGGCTCGACTTCGATCAGACACTTTCGTTCACCATGCTCGATACCGACGGCATCCGCAATCGCCAGCCGGTCCAGCTTGCCCTGGTCGCGACGCCGGACGCACCACCGCAGGTCGCCCTGCGGCTGGAGGGCATCGGCTCGGCCGTTACGCCGCAAGCCAGGCTGCCCGTCGCGGGGCGGATTACCGACGACTACGGCATCGCTCAGACCTGGGTCGAATACACGATCGACGAGCAACCGTCCCGGCAGCAGCCGCTCGCCGCCGCGGCCGGCAGGACCGAGCTCTCGATCGACGAGGCGTTCGAGATCGGTCCACTCGACTTGAAACCGGGCCAGAAACTGCTGGTGGGAACCAAGGCCGCCGACAACCATTCCCTCCCCGACAACCCGGAGCCGAACCTGGGCCAGGGTGAGCGGTTCCTGCTCGACGTGGTCACCAGCGAAGCATTGCGGGCGATTCTTGAAGGGCGCGAGTTGAACCTCCGCCAGCGTTTTGAAACGATCATCGAGGAGGTCACCGACAGCCGCGACAGCCTGGCGGCCCTGGAACTGGGCGATTCATCTGCCGAACCGGCCGCACTGCCCGATCCGCTCGACGACCCGGCCGACGCGCCTCTCTCCGCCCAGCAGGTGCTCTCGCGCCGGACCCTGCGGGTTCAGCGGGTGCGGCAGAATGGCGAGAAAAATGCCGAGGAAACCCGTGGCATCGCGATTTCGTTCGACGGTATCCGGGCCGAGCTGGTCAACAATCGCGTCGACACCGAAGAGCTCAGAATGCGGCTGGAGGATAACATCGCCCGGCCCTTGAAGGAGATTGCCGACGCGATGTTCCCCGAGCTCGAGCGGCGGCTGGAGCAGCTCCAGCGGGGTTTGCCCGCCGAAGCTTCGCCCCTGCGGGCCAAACAGGCCGCCGTCGAGCAAATGGACGCAATTCTCGTCCGAATGTTGCAGGTTCGCGATAAAATGCTGGAACTGGAGACGTTCAACGAGGCGGTGCAGTTGCTCCGCGAAATCGTGGCCGCCCAAAAAGAGGTCACCGAGCAAACCAGGAAAGAGCGGCTCGAAAAGGTCAAAAGCCTTTTAGAAGATGAAGATATCGACGATGAATAGCACAAGGGGATTCATCATGTTCCGACGCCGTGCGGTCGAATGGCGCTTCTGCGGCCTGCTGTGCCTGGCACTGGCGGCGGCAACGCTGGAGCGATTGGCCAACGCGCAGCAGCCTGGCCTGCCCGAACCCGCTGAAGCCGCCGAACCCCAACCGGCCGACGTCGCTGCTCAACCCGCCGCCCAGCCCTCAGCCGCCGACGAGCTGCCGCTGGCCCAGGAGCAGGTCTCGGCCCGCTACAAGCGGTTCGAGGAGGTGCTGCTGCGCATGGCCGAGCTGACCGCGGCCACCGATCCCAAGCGGGCGGCCCTGCTGCGCAAGGCAGTGTCGCAAAGCAAGGACCGCCTGATCGGCCTGCAGCTCGACCAGATTGTCGACCTGCTGAAAAGCGACCGGCTGGCCAACGCCTTCAGCAACCAGCAAGAGGTCGAGCAGGACCTCTCGCAGTTGCTCGAGTTGCTCTTGTCCGAAGAGCGGGGGCAACGGGTCAAGGATGAGCAGCAGCGGATCAAGGAACAAATCCAACGGCTCAACGAGCTGATCAACAAGCAGCAGCAGCTTCAGGGGCAGACCATCAGTGGCAGCGAGGCCCAGGGCCTGGCCAAGGGGCAAGGCAAGCTGGGAGACGAAACCGGAAAGCTTGCCCGCGACATGAAACAACCGGGCGACGAACAGGGCGAGGACTCCGACGTGGGCGAGGAGAAAAACTCCGGCGAAGGTAAAGGCGAGGGCGAAGGCAAGGGCGAAGGTAAAGGTGAGGGCCAAGGCAAAGGTGAGGGTAAGGGCGAAGGTGAAGGTAAGGGCGAAGGCGAAGAGGAAGAAAAAGGCGAGCAGGCAGAAGGTAAGCAAGGAGAAGGTAAGCAAGGAGAAGGCGAGCAAGGAGAAGGCGAGGGACAAGGGCAGGGCGAGGGACAAGGGCAGGGCGAGGGACAAGGGCAGGGCGAGGGACAAGGACAGGGACAGGGACAAGGGCAGGGCGAGGGACAAGGACAAGATCAGGGCCAAGGCGAGCCCTCCGAGCCGGCCGACCGGGCACGCAACCGGGTCCAGGCCGCACAGCAACGCATGGAAGAGGCCCGCCTCAAGCTCGAGAAAGCCCAGCGCGAAGGAGCAATTCAAGAGCAGGAGGAGGCCCTGCGCAACCTGGAAAAGGCCAAGGCCGAACTCGAGGAGATCCTCCGCCAGCTCCGCGAAGAAGAGCTGATGCGCACGCTGGCGATGCTCGAGGCCCGCTTCCGCAAGATGCTCCAGATGCAGTTGGAAGTCTACGAGGGCACCTTGCGGCTCGACCGCGTCGCCGATACCGACCGGGGCCGCAACGACGAGATCGAAGCCGGCCGGCTCAGCCGCCGGGAGTCGCTGATCATCGTCGAGGCCGACAGCGCGTTGTCGGTGCTGCGCGAGGAAGGCTCGGCCGTGGCCTTCCCCGAGGCGGTCGAGCAGATGCGCGACGACATGCAGCAGGCCGCCGCCTGGCTGGCGCAGGCCAAGGTGGGCCTCAACACGCAAGAGCTGGAAGAAGACATCATCGCCGCCCTGGAAGAGATGATCGAGGCCCTCAAGCAGGCGCAAAGGGACCAGGAGCAGCAGCAACAGCAGCAGCAACCGGCCAGCTCCGAACCGGAGGATCCGGCGCTGATCGACACGCTGGCCGAGCTGAGGATGATCCGCTCGTTGCAAATGCGAGTCAACAACCGCACCCAACGTTATTCCAAGCTGGTCGAAGGCGAAGTCGGCCAGGCCGACAAACCCGACTTGCTCGAGGCGCTCGAACGTTTGAGCGAGCGCGAAGCGCGGATCTTTCGCGCCACCCGCGACATCGTAGTAGGAAAGAACAAATGAACCGAAAACCCGGCTTACTCGTCTCGAACCAGCTCGGCTTGGCCGCTTTGGCGGCGCTGGGCATCTTGTGTCCCACGGCCGCGGTCGCTCAGGGCGCCGACCGCTTGCCGTCGCAGCCAGCGCTGGCCGCTCCCGCGTTCGACGAGGTCCGGGCCCTGGCCATGGCCTGGCTCGACGAGAGCAAAGCGGACCCGGCCGTCCGCGAGCGGGCGTTGGAACTGTGGACGTCGTCCCAGGTTGGCGGTATTGCCGCTCTGGACGCGCTGGCCGGCACGTTTGCGCTGGCCGATCCTCGAGCGGCCCGGCTGCTGGAAATCTGCCGAAAGCCGCGGCCCCGCGGACCGCTGGCCGAACAGGATTGGCTCGCGGCCGAAGACACGCCGCCGCTGGTCCGCAACAACCTGCGGCTTGTATACGGCCGCTGGCTGGCCCAGCAGGGTCTGTACGACGAGCTGCTGGCTCAGCTTTCGGACATCAAGCCGGCCGACGTGGTCGATCCGGCGTCGCTATTGTTCTACCAGGGCGTGGCCCATCACCGGCTTCTCAACAAGCAGGAAGGGTTGGCCGCGATCGGCACGCTGTTGAACCAGGTGGCTGCAAGTCCGCGGCGATTTGCGGCCGTGGCCGCCCTGATGCAGCACGACCTGGAAGCGCTCGAGGACGAGTCGTTGGACCACATTGCCCGCCGCATGGACGATATCCGCCGCCGGCTGGAGTTG
Source organism: Pirellulales bacterium (assembly GCA_040877345.1). Lineage (GTDB taxonomy): Bacteria > Planctomycetota > Planctomycetia > Pirellulales > JAICIG01 > JBBDNX01. The sequence goes on along the minus strand of JBBDNX010000520.1, from coordinate 2,642 downwards.
GGGCGTGCGGGCAGCAAGGTCCGCAAGATCGAAGACGACGTGATCGCTTCGCTCGACAAATTGATTGAAGAGATGGAGCAGCAGCAACAGCAGCAGCAGAGTGCCGCCTCAAGCGGTGGATCCTCCCGCCCGTCGGCGCCCATGCCCGACAGCCGGCTGGCCCGGGCCGCCGGCGCCGGCGACGTCAACCGCCGAGACCTGGGCGACTCGTCGGGCTGGGGCGACCTGCCCGCCCGCCAGCGCGAGGAGGCCCTGCAGCAGATCGGCAAGGATTTTCCCGCGCACTACCGTGACGCGATTGAGCAGTATTTCCGCAAGCTGGCCAGTGAGACCGAAACCCCGCGCAACTAAAAACAAAACGCCCCGGCCGCCGCTCACCTGGCCGCAGCCCGGTCGAGCCGGCGGCGTGTCCATTACCCGTACAGCGTATCCACGGCACAAACAGTGAGTGATTCATGTCGGCTTTGATTCTTGCCTCGGCATTGTTGCTGGCGCCGCAGTTCGAGCTGAGCACCAGCGGCGGCGCGACGCTCAGCGGCGAGCTGGTCGAGCTCTCGGCCGAGCAGGTCGTGGTTCAAGCCGCCGGCGGCCTGCAGACCGTCCCCACGGGCCAGCTTGCCGCGGTCAGATCTTCGTCCCAGCCAGGCGAGCCCGCTCAGCCCGCTGTGCGGGTCGAGCTGGTCGATGGTTCCTCGCTCCACGCCACCTCCTACTCCGTCAGCGACGGCGACGCCACCATCGCGCTGGCGGACGGCGAAGTCACGCTCACCACCCGCGCGATCGCCAGCGTCCGCTTCAAGCAGCAAACGGCCCAGCAGCAGACCCAGTGGGAAGCCATGCTCGCCGCCCCCCAGAACGGCGACCTGTTGGTCATCCGCAAGAACGAGGCGCTCGACTACCTGGCCGGCGTCCTGGGCGACGTCAGCGCCGAGACGGTCCGGTTCACCCTGGACGACGAACCGCTCCCGGTCAAGCGGCCCAGGGTGGAGGGCCTGGTGTATTTCCATCCCGCCAGGGCCCAGTTGCCGCCGTCGTTCTGCCGCCTGACCGACCAGCAAGGCTCGCGGGTTGAAGTGGAATCGGCCCGGATCGAAGAGGGCCGCTTGAAACTGGTCACTCCGGCCGGTCTGAAGTGGAATCTGCCGCTGGAGCAGGTGGCCGCGATCGACTTCAACGTACAATTCCTCAGCGATCTGGAGCCGGAATCGGCGCGGTGGACCCCCCTGGTCGGCCGGAGCGACGCGGTCCCCTCGCTGGCCGCCTTGTACGAGCCTCGAATGAATCAGAGTTTCGAGGGGGGCGAGCTACGCTTGGGAGGCAAGACATACGCCAAGGGAATCTGCCTGCACAGCCGTTCGGAGCTCGTCTACCGGCTGCCGGCGGGCAAGTATTCGAGCCTGGCGGCGGTTGCCGGCATCGACGACCGCGTCCGCCCATACGGCAATGCCAAGCTGACCATCGCGGGAGACGGCAAGCCCTTGTTCGACGCCACTTTGACCGGGCACGACGATCCCCTCGAGATCCGCGTCGATCTCAAGGGCGTCAGGCGGCTCGTGATCCTGGTCGACTTCGGCGGCGATCTCGACGTATCGGACTATGTGAACTTGTGCGAAGCAAGGATTCTTCCATGAAGCATGCCCCACCCATCACGCTCCGAAGCACGCGACTGTGGAATTGCCGGCGGCTGGCGCCGCTCGCCGTTCTCCTCGCCGCGGTCCTAATCGCGGGACAGGGGAGTCTCGCCGCCGCCGAGGTGGACCAGGCGGTGCTCGATGCCGAAGCCCAGCGCGTGGCCGTCATCGCCGAGGCCCGCCAGGCCGCTGTGGCGATCTTCGCGGCCAGCGGCCAGGGCGGCGGGTCGGGCGTGGTGATCTCGCCCGATGGTTACGCCTTGAGCAATTTTCACGTGACCAAGGGCGCCGGCGATTGGATGAAGTGCGGCATGCTCGACGGGCGGCTCTACGACGCGGTCATCGTCGGCATCGATCCGGTGGGCGACGTGGCCTTGATCAAGCTCTTCGGCCGCGACGACTTTCCCCATGCCCGGTTGGGCGACAGCGACCAGTTGCGGGCCGGAGATTGGGTGTTCGCGGTCGGCAATCCCTTTCTGTTGGCCACCGACTTTCACCCCACCGTCACTTACGGCATCGTTTCCGGCGTACACCGCTACCAGTATCCCAGCGGGACGCTGCTGGAGTACGCCGATTGCATCCAGACCGATGCCTCGATCAATCCGGGCAACTCGGGCGGGCCGCTCTTCGACAGCCAGGGGCTTCTGGTCGGCATCAACGGACGCGGCTCGTTCGAAAAGCGGGGGCGGGTCAACGTCGGCGTGGCCTATGCCATCTCGATCAACCAGATCAAGAAGTTTCTCGGCTGCCTCAAGGGGGGCCGCATTGTCGATCATGCCACACTCGGCGCGCGCCTCACCAGCCAGGACGACGGCGCCGTCATCGTGGCCGACGTGCTCGAATCGAGCGACGCCTACCGCCGCGGGCTGCGCTACGGCGACGAAGTCGTCAGCTTCGGCGGGCGGCCCATCCGCACCGTGAACGCCTTCAAGAACATCCTGGGCACGTTCCCCAAGGGTTGGCGGGTGCCGCTCACCTTCCGCCGCCAGGGGCAAACGTTCGACGTGCTGG
>JBBDNX010000519.1:0-16951 GCA_040877345.1 Pirellulales bacterium | reverse complement strand
GCCCACGGCCGCCAGCAGGACAGATGCCATCACGGTGCGGATCATCATGGAATCACATGGCAAGGAGAACGGGATTCATTCCCTTCTACGTGATATACTTGGCGGGTGCAAATGAGCCGGCGAAAACGACGTGATCGGACTGCCAATCCCGCCATCGAGCGGCCGGCCGGGCCGCGCGGTTTGTGGCCGGGGTTGGTGATCGGATCGTTGCTGGTGCTGGCGGCGTTGAGCCTGGTGCTGGCGAAATGGGCATGGCCGCTCGGCGGTTCGACCAACGCGGGGGAGGCGCCGCCCGGTAGCTCCGCTCAAGTCGCGAGCGAGCCCCAACGACCATCAACGGCAGGGATGGCTTGGATCGCCGGCGGAAAGTTCTGGATGGGAGGCGAGCCGGAGTTCGAGGATGCGCAGCCGGTGCACGAGGTCGCGGTGGATGGATTCTGGATGGACCGCACCGAGGTGACCAACGAGCAGTTTGCCAGCTTCGTCAAGGAGACCGGCTACGTGACGGTGGCCGAGCGGCCGCTCGATCCGGACGACTATCCCGGCGCGGCGGCAGAAGACCTGGTGCCCGGATCGATCGTTTTCAGTCCACCCGACCGAGAGGTTTCACTTGCGCAGCCGCTATCCTGGTGGCAATATGTACCGGGAGCCAACTGGCGGCACCCGGGGGGACCGGGCAGCGACGTCAAAGACCGGCCGAATTACCCGGTAGTCCAGGTGTGCTGGGACGATGCCCATGCCTACGCACAGTGGGCAGGCAAGCGGCTGCCGACGGAGGCCGAGTGGGAGTTTGCCGCGCGCGGCGGGCTCGACCGCCAACGTTACACCTGGGGCAGCGACGCGCTGCCGGATGACCAGTGGCAGGCCAACATTTGGCAAGGCCGCTTTCCACGGCGTAACGATCGGGCCGACGGCCATGAGGAGCTGGCTCCCGTGGCGTCGTTTCCACCCAACGGATATGGGCTGCACGATATGGCGGGGAACGTGTGGGAGTGGTGTGCGGACTGGTACCGGCCCGACTATTACCTCAACAGCCCGAAGCGGAATCCGCGGGGACCGGCGGCCAGCTTCGATCCGATGGAGCCCGGTGTGCCGAAGCGCGTGCAGCGAGGCGGCTCGTTCTTGTGCAGCGACCACTATTGCACGCGCTACCTGCCCGGCGCCCGCGGCAAAGGGGCCGTCGACAGCGGGGCCTCGCACATCGGCTTCCGCTGCGTGGCGTCGGCACCAGGCCCCGATTCTGGCGGTAACGGAAAAGCAAAGTAGCTTGAAGAGACGAAGAGATCCACAGATTACGCTGATTTACGCAGACTTGAATTCCGGCTACGGGAAGGGAAGACAGGCGGCTACGGGTTGGCTGGCTCGACCAGGTAGATCTCTCCGTCGAGGTTCAAGAGCACTGCCTCGTCAAAGGCCAGGTACTTCGAGAGCTGGCGGCCGTGGCGGTCGGCGAGCTCGAAATACTCGTCGCTGAACTGCTCGATCCGCCGGGCCTTCTTCTCCAGCTCGTCGGTCACGGTGGAATCGACCCACCGCTCTCCGCGCCGGTAGAACGACTTGGCGCCGACCTTGCGGACTGCCTCTTCCGCCGCCACTTCAGCGAGATCTTCGTCCGCGGCCCCCTGTCTGTCCGCGGCCCCCTGTCCCTGTCCCGCGCCCCGCAGCGCCCCGCTCCTGGACCTGGCGGGCCTGGCCGGTGAAAGGCCCCCGAATCCCGCGCCGCCTGCCGCGCCGCCGACCTGCGCGGCTCGCTGTAAACCGGCCTTGGCTTCCCGCTGCGAGAATCCATCACGGCCCGATGTAACGCTGAGCCTGTCGAGCCGCCCCTCGGCCTGGCGGGCATTACTCGCCAGATCGCCGAGCGAGACGTTTTCATCCGCCAAAAACGAGGTGTACGGCGTCAGGATGCCGTGACGCGTCGATAGCTCGACGAGCTCCTTGATCAACTCATCGTTCCTGCCCACCAGGTCGAGCTCGTCGATGATCTCGCCGATCCGCCGCTGGGCCCAGAGCTTTTCGATGAAGGCGAAGGTGTCGTCCGCGCTACGCTCGACGAGCTCGGCCGGGAAGTCGAACGACTGCTGGCGGCCGCTGGTGCTGCCGGTGACGGTCACCTTGGCCGTGCCGTGCTTCTTGTAACGGCCGACCAGGACCAACTGCTCCCCCTCGAACAGGTCGTGGACTTCCTTGGGATAGAGCCGGTTGACGGCCGCGGCCGATTCGTCCCCGGCTCCCTCGACGTCGAAGCGGATGGCAACGTCGGTCATGACGGGCGACTCAATGCGGTTGAACAGCATGCTGACGCGCTGCTCGATGTTCTCGTCGGGCCGCACGTACTCGCTCTGCCCGAAGTTGGCGCGGGCCAGCTTGTCCAAGAGCCGGCTGTTCACGTCGTAGCCGACGCCGAAGGCCACGACCCGCGCCCGCACCTGGTTGGCCGCCTTGGCGTTGGCCACGATCTTCATCTCGTTGGTCTCGCCGGCCGTGGGCAGGCCGTCGGTCAGAAACAGCACGTAGCTGGGACGGCTGGAGTCGACGAGCTGCCCCAAGGCGGCGCCCAGCGCGCCGTCGATGTGGGTGCTGCCGCCGGCGTAGAGGCCGTCGACAAAGCCCAAGGCGGCCTGGCGCGTCTGATCGTCGAACTTCTGCAGCTCGGGCCGAAAACTCTCGACCGAGCTGTCGTAGGCCACGATGTTGAACAGGTCGCCTTCGCGGAGCTTGTTCAGCACGAACTTCAAGGCCTCCTTGGCCTGCCCGATCTTCTCACCGCTCATGCTGCCCGAGCGGTCGACGACGAACACCACGGTCTTCTTGGGCCGCTCGGCGTCGCTTTTCTCGATCTTCGAACTGGCGAGCAGCAGGAAATAGCCCTCGTCGTCCGGCTTGGGGCGGTAGCTGAGCACGCGGGTGGTCAGCTTGCCCGCCTCGACATCGTAGAACAGGCGGAAGTCGGAGATCGGCACCTGGTTCTCGGCAGTCAAGCTGACGGTGGCACGCTTCCCCTCACGCGTGACGGACACCGCATGCGTGGGGCTGTAGACGTTCTTGATGTCGTCGCTGCTCTCGATCGTGACCTCGACGTTCAGCTTCTCGACGGGCCGCGAGGTGTAGCGGGCGGTGGAGAGCGGAAACAAGAAATCGGTGAGGCCGTGCATCTTGCGGCACAACTGCGAGTAGCGCAGCGTCACTTTGCGCTGGGCGCCCGGCGGGACGGGAAAAACGCTGGTCTGGAACATGCCGGTTCCCATCCATTCCAGCAGGGCGGGATCCTGGTTCTTGCGGACGATCGACTCGTAGATGCTGCGCGCCTGGTCCTTGGGCAATAGCTTGGCCGGATACTCCTTGCCGTCGACCAGCAGCGTCAATTGGTCGATCGCTCCGTCGTAGGGGAGCGGGAACATGAAGCAGACTTCCATCTGCGTGCTGCCCGTGTTCACGAAGGTCTGCGACACCTGGACCTTGGCCACCTGGTCGAGCAGTCGGGCCCGGACATCGAGTTCCTTGATCTGATACGTGGCTGGCGGAGCAGGCCGGTCGCCAGGCAGCGGGTGGGGCCGCGGGAGGCGGACGCGCTCACCCGGCTGGACATTGACCAGCAAGCCTTGGGCGTTGGACTGGGAGACCGAGACGGTTGTCCAAAGCAGCCCCGCGAATGCCAGAATCGACAGATACCTGCCGTGCGAAAGTCGGGTCATGGCGATTGCCTCCTAAGCGTCGTGAAGGGACCTCTTCACTACTTAGACGCCGGAAGGCCGGAAAAGTTTCGAAGTTTTTTGCCGTTCTTCAGGCGTTAGCCAATAGCCCGCGAAGCGGGCGGCAGCCAATAGCCGAGGGCGTAAGCCCTCGGTCGCCAGCCCACAAGTCCGTTTTTAGCCCCGAACGGGGCGACAGTCGAGGCATCGGCACGTCGCGTAACGACGTCACGCGTTTGGTGAGACGCCGCGTGTTTTGAAGACCCGGTTTCCACGCCACGGCAACTGTCGCCCCCTTCGGGGCTACAAACCGTGTCGGCGGCGCGTTCCGGGGGCTTACGCCCTCCCGGCTATTGATTTTCGCCCCGTCCGGGGCTGTTGGTATGCCGGCTGCGAACCTCACCGTCACAGGGCACTTTCGCGTCGAACCTGTCGCCCCGCTCTCGCCAGCGAGGGGACCTGTGAACTTGGGCAGCTTGCGCAGTTTACTGAGCCAAGCCGCATGCACGCTGGCCTTGCGGCCGGCAACCGTTCTCGCGAGACTGTCGCCCCCGCGAGCCGCCGATTCGCGAGGGGACGCGTCGCTACGGGCTCCTGGCCCATCTAAATGCCCTGGGAAGGCCGTTCTACTTTTGCGCACCAGGCACGACTGTCGCCAAGAGGTTTTGAATTGCATCCTTGCACGCGTAATTCCCATCGGGCGTGGCTTTTGCCGGCCTTGCTGGCCGTGGTGGTTTTGACGGCCTCGGGATGCGCGATGTTCGAGCCGGTGCCCGAGGCGGTCGTGTTCGAAAACCCGGTGCTGGTGCCGATGGTGAACCACGACTTCATGTGGGACCAACTGGTCGACGTGGTGGACGACTATTTCGAGATCGACCGCGAGCAGCGCGTGCGTCTGGAAGACGGCATATTGACAGTCGGGCGGATCGATACGTTTCCAATCGTGGGGGCCACATTGTTGGAGCCCTTCCGAGGCGACTCGGCCAACCCGTACGAGCGGCTGGAGAGCACGCTGCAATCGATCCGCCGCCGCGCCGTGGTGCAGGTGATTCCCGAAGAAGCGGGCTTCCGAGTGGACGTGGCCGTCTACAAGGAGCTGGAAGACGTTCCCCGGCCGGAGTACGCCACGGCTCCGGCGGCCACGCTGCGGCACGACACGTCGCAGTTGCACACGCGGCAGCCGGTGAGCGATCAGCCGGTGAACCTGGGCTGGATCCCGCTGGGCCGCGACCTGGCGCTGGAGCAGAAGATCATCCGGCAGTTGCTGGCCCGGTCGGGCGGCTTGCCGCCGGCCGGCATGCGATTCTCGCGTGCTGAGGGCGGACAGCCCCAGCGGCGGTAGCCGCTCTCGTCGCCGGGGTGCTCTGCACTCCCCAGAACCCTGGCGAGTCGTTCATGCCGTGCCGCCCCGCAAGTCACCCCGCAAGGCACCCCGCAAGTCACCCCGCAAGTGCTGGCGATCCTCGCGGCCGCCGAGAAACCCTGCACCCGCACGGATCTCCAGCGCGCAGCGCGCCTGAAGGACCGAGAGCACTTCCGTCTGGCGTATCTGGAGCCTCTCTTGGGTGCCGGTTGGCTCGAAATGACGATCCCCGACAAGCCCCGCAGCTCCAAGCAGCGGTATCGCACGACCGAAGCGGGACAAAGACTTCTGGAAGACCACGAGGGGCAATGACGCTCGTGCTCAACGGGTGGGTGATGCTGCCGCACGGGCGCTGGAACGGTTCGATCGGCCGCCGAGCACGCTCTTGCTGCCGGCAGAACCCTGGCGAGTCCTGCTACCGGCGCGGGTCAGATGACCCGATCAGTCGGGGCGCCTCTCGCTGGCGCGTCGGGTTAGTAAAGAATCTGCTTGACAGGCCTCCTGTGTGGCAATACATTGCCATCAGGTAATCCATTACCACTTCTGGAGCCGGCAAACAGCCATGAGCAAGAAGCGAACTCCGCCGGGCCTGGGGCACCGGGAGCGGCAGATCATGGATGCGATTTACCAGTTGGGCGAAGCCTCCGTGGGCGACGTGCAGGGACGGCTTGCCGATCCACCGAGCTATTCGTCGGTGAGGACGATGATCCGGCTGCTGGAGAGCAAGGGATTGCTACGGCATCGGCGCGAGGGGACGAAGTACGTGTACCGTCCCACGGAGTCGCATGACATGGCCAGCCGGTCCGCCCTGCGGCACCTGATCGATACGTTTTTCCGAGGTTCGGCGCCCGATGCCGTGGCCACGATCCTGGATGTCTCGGCCGATCAGCTTACCGAGGATGACCTGCGGAAGATCGAGCAATTGATAGAACAGGCTCGAAAGGAGGGCCAGTGAAATGAACCCGGCAACCTGGGACCCGGCAACCTGGATTCGCGCAGTCTGGATTCAAACAGTGGCAAGCGGCTCGTGGCACTCGAGTGCGATCGACGTGGCCGTCAAGGCCACGCTGCTCATGGCCCTCGCCATCCTGGCGACATGGCTGTTGCGGCGAGGGTCGGCGGCCTTGCGGCATCGCGTCTGGTGCTTGACGTTCGGCGCTCTCGTCCTGCTGCCGATCCTGTCATGGGCCCTGCCCGCCTGGCGAATCGCCATCCTGCCGCCCACACCCGCTCAGCCGGCGGCAGCGCCAGCGGCTGCCGCAATGCCGGAGCCTGCGGCCGCTGCGCAGGCAGCTACAGCGAAGCCCGAGGTCGCCGCGGTGGAGCCGCAGAGGGCCTGGCCGCAAATGCTGGACGGCGATATGCATGCGGGCGCCGATGCCATGGTCGCGGCCGGGTCGCGCGGCGTGTCTGCCATTGAGGTTCCGGCAGGCGAGTTGCCGGCGGCCGAAGGGATGCCGGCGTCACGCCAGTGGTGGATAGGTGCAACCGCGCTGTGGCTCGGCGGCGTCGTCTTGAGCGCGCTTGCGCTTGGCTTGAGCGTCGTGCGGAATGTCTCGCTACGTCTCAATGCCAGCCGCGTGACGGATAGCACGTGGATTCGGCTGCGTGACGAGCTGAGCCAGCGGTTGGGACTGCGCCGGCGCGTGGAGCTGCTCGAGACGGACTTGCCCCTGGTGCCGATGACCTGGGGAATTCTCAGGTCGATTGTGCTGGTGCCGTTGGAAGCCCGCTGCTGGACTGATTCTCTGAAGCGAACCGTGCTGCTGCACGAGCTGGCGCATGTCAAGCGATTTGACGTGGGGTTTCAGATGCTGGCCCGCCTGGCCTGCGCGATCTACTGGTTTCATCCTTTGGCCTGGTACGGCCTGCGCCGGCTGCGGATCGAGCGTGAGCTGGCCTGCGACGATTGCGTGCTCTCGGCCGGCGAGCGCCCCTCCGACTACGCCAGCCAGTTACTCCAGATCGCCCGCAACTTCCGGCCCGTTGGCCTGGGCGCCGCGGTAGCGATGGCCCAGACCAACAATCTCGAAGGCCGCGTGCGCGCGCTGTTCGACCGGGCCCGCTCGCACCTGCCGCTGGGCGCGCGGTCCGCCCGGCTGCTGCTTGCGTCTTCCGCCTTGATCGTCGCCACACTAGCGGTCGTCAAGCCTGCCACGCGTGCCGCCGATCCCAACGAGCCGGATTCGAACGCGCCGTCCAGCGAGGCGCCCGTTGCCGAGGACAGCGTTTCCGAAGGCCAAAGCGTTCGCGGTCGCGTCGTCGGCCCTGATGGCAACCCAGTGCCGGAGGCGCGCGTACTGGTCATCCGCTCCTATACGGAGACCCAAAGCTGGAACATCACGAGCCAGGCCGTCTCCACCGTCCAATGCGACGCCGACGGCAGCTTCGTGGCTGAGGTAGCCGGCCGGGCCGACCGCTTTGCGAGCCTCGACAAGTTTCTGAATGTTGGCACCATGCTGGTCGCAGTGGCCGAGGGATTCGGCGCGGATTGGTACGCCGTTCAAGGCGAAGACAGGGATGTCGTTCTCAGGCTCGTGCGAGACACTGTGCCGATCGAGGGGCGCGTGCTGGATCTTGAGGGCCGCCCGATCGCGGGCGTCAACGTCTCCGTTCGTAGCATCAGCACGGCCAGCTCTGACCTGGACGACTGGATTGTGAGGGCGCGCAAGAACCCCACGTCTATCGACTTGGAGGCAGAGATGCTCGTAGCTCCAGCGGATCGGCCCACATTTGCATATTTCCCGTTTGGTAAAGAGCTCCACCTTGAAGGCGACGACATTTTCACCGGAGTTAAAACGGATAAGACAGGGGCATTTGTGGTGAGCGGGCTGGGGGCCGACCGACTTATAAAGCTCGAAATGGAAGGCCAAGGAACGGCAAAAACGTGGTTGCACGTAGTGACGCGCCAATTCCAATCCGTGCCGCTTCCCAACGGCGATGCTCGGTTCCGCGTGCAGACGTGTTTTGGCGCGCGGTTCGAGACGACGGCCGAACCGGCTCAGCCCATTGAAGGCGTAGTACGAGATGCCGACACGGGCGAGCCATTGGCTGGCGTTGAAGTGCGATTGTACGCATACGCCGAATCGCCTCTTGTCGCGGAGGGGTTCCTGTCGGCCGTCACGGACGCGCAAGGACGATACGCGCTGGCGGGCGTCGCTAAGCCGAACCACCCCGAGGGTAAGAATAGGCTGCACGTTATCCCCACCGGGGAACAGCCGTACTTTCGGACCGAGGTCGAAGCGCCCAAGGTGGCTGGGCTGGACCCAGTTACTTGCGACGTCGGACTCAAGCGCGGGATCTGGATCCGTGGGCGAGCGATGGACAGAGGGACCGGAGAGCCTCTGCCGGGCGTAGTGGGCTACTATCCGTTCCTCGACAATCCGGCGCCCGCTCACTATGCCAACTTCAATCCCGGAATGATGGGCGTTGGTTCCGGAGACCGCTATCCAACCGACGCGGAGGGCAACTTCCGGATTCCTGGCCTGCCCGGAAGAGGCATCGTGACTCTGATCGCCAAAGACGCCGCTCGCTATCCGATCGGCCAGGGAGTTGCCGATATCGCCGATCTTCAGAAGGCCGACGCCAATGGGCCTCGTCTCAATGTCTATCATTTGGCCGACGGCGGTCTGGCAAGCGCGATCCGCGAGATCAACGTACTCGAAGACGCCGATGAATTCTTCTGCCAGGTCGACGTGCCGCCGCTCGACAAGCAGCCGCTTTTGTTGCTCGATCCCGACGGACTGCCGCTGGCCGGCGTGACCGCGCGCGGCCTGTCGCCGATGCGCGCCTTCGGAGCCCCGACGACACCGGACGGTGCGCTTCCCACCGCCTCTGCGGAGCTGGTTGGGATCGGCGAAAGCAAGCACCGCATCCTATGGTTGACCCACGAATCGCGCAAGCTCGGCGCGATGGTGGAAGTAATGGCGGGCGATTTTCAGGACGGCCAGCCGCTGAAGATTGTGCTCGAACCATGTGCGACATTGTCGGGACGAGTGGTCGACAGCGCCGGCAAGCCGATCCAGGGGGCGTGGGGCTTTGCGCAGGCCATACCAGTCCGCCATTTTGACGACGAACCAGCATACCGGGGAGCGACGGCCACCTTTCAATTCCAACCGCCCCCGTGGCAACAACGCGTCACGTTTCATCGAACCGATAAGAACGGCCGCTTCCAGATCGACCTGCTGCCGCCAGGCATCACGTACGAGCTTACGATTGGGTTCGATCGCCAGAGCCTTAAGAAGACAATACCGCCGCCAGAGGCTGGGGCTTTGGTCGACCTCGGCGACCTGGAATTCCCGGCAAGTACGCAGTTGTCCGAAGCTCCAGGCGCCGCTGCCACGCAGTCGGAGGCTGTTTCACGAAGTAACGAGCCTCCCGCCGCCGATTCGGCGGCGAAGCAACCCTCCCCACAAGTTGTTGATGGCGAGACAATCAACGTCCGGGGGCAAGTCGTTGGGCCTGACGGCAGGCCGCTCAGCGGGATTGCAGTCTATCGGCCGGTTTCGAAAGTGCCGCAGCCACGCTTGCCCGGCGATATCTCGCTGGAACGATGCGCAGTTTCGGCGGCCGATGGCCGGTTTACGCTGAGTCTGTCGATGCGCGACTGGCCGACGTGGGCCAGTCAAATGCCCCTGGTTGCCTACCACGAAGCGCATGGGCTGGCATGGGACCAGGTCAGCAAACAGCCGGACAGCCAGGAAGTTACGCTGAAGCTGGTAGACGACGAGCCAGTTCGGGGGCGGATTGTTGACACGCAGGGGCGTCCAGTCGCCGGCGCACGAGTGCACGTGAATGGCATCTTCGCTCCGAAGAGTGAGACCCTCGATGGTCTCCTTACGGCGTGGAAACAGGAATGGGGGCAGGCGCTGCACACGATGACCAAGCCCTTGTACGTTCCACTTGCTTCCATCCTGGGTGCCACCACGGACCAAGCAGGCCGATTCGAGCTGCGGGGAATTGGCAGGGAACGGATCGCAATGCTGCACGTCAACGCCCCGGCCACCGCCAATAGCGTCCTGCTTGCCGTTACGCGGCCGGCGTTCGACCCGCAACGTTACAACGAGGCTGTCATCGCACAGACAATCCCGGATTTGCCCAGGCCTATCACGACTCCCGTGGTGGTCGGCCCGGCGTTCGATCATGTTGCCGAGCCCGAACTGGTGATCGAAGGCCGCGTGTATGCTGACGAGGAGCGGACTGGCGTATCGGGCGCTTTAGTGTCTGCCACGACTGGCTATTCCACCACGGCGGCCGCCACCACCGATGCGACAGGCCGATTCGAACTGCGGGGCCTGCCACGCGGCGATGAGCGTTTCGTACAGATTCACGGACCAGTTGCCAGCGATCTGCTCCCACGGGTGGTTTCCGTCGGCGTTCCGCCGGGCGAATCGGTGGTTCGCTTGGATGTCGAACTAAAACGAGGGGTTGTAGTCACCGGTCGGCTGGTTGATCGCCAGACGGGCAACGGCATCCGGGGGGGAGTTCGCTTCGCCCCGCTTCCTGACAATCCGTACGTCGGAGAGCCCGGTTATGAGTCATACCAGCGAGACCGATCCAGCGTTGTCACGGACCGCGAGGGACGATTTCGCCGGGTGGTCATGCCCGGCCCAGGCATACTGATGGCCCAAGCTGGTCGCAATACCGCGATTGGCGACCAGCCGTTGAATCCGTATCGGCAGGCAGAGTTTAGTGAGGAAGATCGACGGCGGGTGCCAGTCAGTGGCAGCGGCGAAGAGCGCTATTTCACTTCCGCGGGCAATTCGAGGGAGTACCTCAGGAGAGAGAATGCGGTCAAGTGGCTCGATGGCGAACCGGGTAAAGGGCCGATCGAATGCGACTTGTACGTCGAGCGAGGCGAGACGGTTGAGGCGCGGATTCTGGACGAGCAGGGAGAGCCGCTCAGCGGCGCTTATGTTGCCGGCCTTACCGAATCGTGGCCCATTGCTTACCGGCTGCAAGAGCCGACTTGCACCATTTACGCTCTCGATCCCCAGCAGCCCCGCACGGTCGTCTTCTACCATCCGGACCGGCTGCTGGCGTCGATCGTCGTCGTCCGCGGCGATGAGCCGGGGCCGCTCGACGTGCGGCTGGCGCCGCTTCATGCACTGACCGGGCGGGCGGTTGCCAGCAGCGGCGCTCCGGTTGCGAAGGCAGAGGTCCATCCGGAGTTCACCGATAACACGGCGAGCGAGCTGTATCGGCTGCTGAAGCTCGATCGCGAGCCGATTCGAACCGACGCGACGGGCCGCTTCCGATTGGAAGGCTTAGGAACGCCCGAAAAATAACTTCGGTTTTTCGCGAGCGTCATGATAGTGCCGTGTAGTTGAGCTTTGGCAGGAACTTCCCGAATTCAATGGGCATGTCTTCCATGAACTCCCGCGTCGCTTTTTGTCCCTTCTCGTACTGCCTCCTGGCTATCTCCGCAATGACTCGCAGCCCCACCTCCGTCTTGGTCTGGGAAATGAACTGTTTCGCTACCTCAATCGTCCGCAGCACCACTCCCTGCAACGCCGTGGAAACATGACAGAACATCCGATGCTCGATCGGGTTGTACTTCGAGCACGCGGGGGGATAATGCGCCACCTGCACCGGGCGGCGCAAGTCCCGAGCGAGGCGGGCAAGTTCTTCCTTGAATACGTGGTGCCGGTTCCCGTTGCTGCCGCCGCAATCGCAGAGCAACAGCAGGCCCGATGCATGCCAGTAATGTTTACGGCCCAGTCGCTGCCACCATCGCCACACCGCGTCACAGGCCAGTTCGCTCGTATCCGCGCCGTGAGCCAGCAACATGAAGCCCTCGTTCCGCGCTTCGTCGTACACGCCGTACGGAACCAGACGCCCGACGCCGCGAGAGGCGAAATCATGATCGTGCACCTGGACCACGCCGTCCGTGTATGCCTTCCCGGCTCGGAAAAACTCTCCCAACAGCTCCTTCTTTTTGGTGTCGATGCTGAGGATGGGCCAGCGCTTCTTGGTGTACCACTCCCGGAGTGCGGAGATGTACTGGAACTGCTCGTCGCGGAACGCATATTCGCTTGCCGGCTCGTCCTTAACGGCTTGACGCCGGACCAGACCCAGCTCCTGCGTAAGAATCCGCCGCACGGTGTCCGGGCAGACCACGAAGCCTTCGGCAGACACTTCCTCGGCGATTTGTTGCGGCGAGCGGTTGGTCCATTGGATGTCCTGGTCAACCGGCGATCCGGCCGTGTGATCGGCTACGACCGTCTGAATGGTCTCAACGAGTCCAGGTTGGGCGATGCTAGCTTTCTTTCGGCCCCCCTTTTTTTCGGACCCGGCCGGCCGCCGCGTCCAACGGGAGCTCGTCCACGTCCAGTTGCCCGTGGTGTATCGTGTCCGGATCGCATTCAAACAGCTCCGCCACGTACTGCGCGCCACCATGGCCCAATTTCTCCGCCTCAACGGCCGCATACCGCCGCCGATCCTTCTCCGAGAGGGAACCATAGAGGGCCTTCATGTGCCTCTCCACCACCGCCGAATACAAGCCCATTGTCCAATCCTCCGTGTGCTATCCTCGCTGCCCCAACGCCTTTCAACCTATCTCGCCGTCGCAAAATGGGGAAGTTATTTTTCGGCCGTTCCTTAGTGAGCGGGCTTGAGTTCCGCCTCTGGTTCCAAGAGGGGCAGAACCGGCTTGTGAACCGTGAAAACCGGGACATGGCGCTCCTGGCGGCGAAAGCGGCTGCGGCGGCGGGTGAGGCGGTTGACCTGGGCGACATTGCGGTCAACCCACCGTGAGCGAGGGAGCTGATGGGAAAGGCGCGCGAGCAACCGGTGTCGCAATGGGACCGGTACCAGCCGGACGACGACTCCCCGTGGAACTTGCGGCGCGTCGTCCACCTGCACCGCCGGGCGGGATTCGCGGCGACCTGGGCGGAACTGGCACGCGACCTGAAGGACGGGCCGGAGGCGGCCATCGAGCGGCTGCTGGACGGCAAGGCCTGTGACAGCCCGGTTGGCAATGAGTTCGAGGCGATCGCCGGGCTGCTGGGCGATGCGGTCGTCGCCTCGGACAATCCGCCGCGGCTCAAGGCCTGGTGGCTGTATCGCATGCTGTTCTCGCCGGATCCGCTGGCAGAACGGCTGGCGCTGATGTGGCACAATCACTTCGCGACCAGCAACCGCAAGGTACAGAGCGTGGCGCTGATGCGCGAGCAGAACGACGTCTTTCGCCGCCTGGGACGCGGGCGGTTCGGCGAGCTCGTGATTGCCGTCGTGAAGCATCCGGCAATGCTGGTCTGGCTGGACGCTGACTCGAACCGCAAGGAGCATCCCAACGAGAACCTGGCTCGCGAGTTGATGGAGCTTTTTACGCTGGGAGTGGGCAACTATACGGAAAACGACGTGAAGGAGGCCGCCCGGGCGCTCACCGGCTGGACGGTGCGCAGTGGAGAATTCCGGGAAGTGCCGGAGTATCACGATCTCTTACCCAAGACGATTCTCGGCCAGACCGGAGACTTTGCCGGCGACGATTTGCTGAGGATGCTGCTTGGGCACGCGGCCACGTCCGGGCGCCTGGCTCGCCGAATTTGCGAGCTGCTGATGGGAGACGGGGTCGCGGGCGACGAGGCTCTGGATGAACTGGGCGCCGGACTGCGCGAGCACGATCTCAACGTGGGCTGGGCGATTGAAACGGTGTTGCGCTCGAACGCGTTCTTCTCCGAAGCGAATATCGGCAGCCGCGTGCAGGGACCGATGGAGTTCATGGTCGGGGCCGCCCGGGCGCTGGAACTGTTCGACCCGCCGCCGAGCACGCTCTTGCTGGCCGAATGGGGGGCGACGCTGGGCCAGGATCTGTTCCACCCGCCGACCGTCTTTGGCTGGACGGGCGGCCGTGGCTGGATCAACACTCGGTCGGTGATTGCCCGGACCAACTTTGCCGGGGCCCTGGCCGACGGTTCGCTCTCGAACCCGTCGCATCCGCCGGACCTGCCGGCACTCGCCCGGCGTCGTGGGGCCGCCAGCGACCCGGACGGCCTGCTTGGCTTTTTCGCAAAGCTCTTATTCGGCGTTGAGGACGCCGGTGAATTAAGCCAGACGGTCGGCACCGCGCTGGCGGAATCGAACGAGGTGACTCTTGATTCAGCCGGCCGGCTCGTGGCCGCCCTGCTCGGTTCATCGCGTGCCCAGCTCGCCTGAGCAATCTCCAACGAAAGGACAATCCCGATGGCTACACGGCGCGAGTTTCTCAAGACAGCATCGCTGGTGGCGTTGGCCCCCACGGTGCCGGTTTTTTTGCAAAGGGCTGCGCGAGCGGCAGAGCCGGGACCCGATGACCGGATCCTGGTCGTGGTGCAGCTCGATGGGGGCAACGACGGCATCAACACGTTGATTCCGTTGCGGGACGAGGGGTATGCCCTGCACCGCAAGCAACTGCGGGTGCCGGAGGAGCGAGTGCTGAAGCTCACGGGCGACGTCGGCCTGCACCCGTCGATGCGCGCGGCGGCCGACCTGTTCGAAAGTGGGCGGCTGGCCATCGTGCAGGGCGTCGGATACCCCAATCCGAGCCGCTCGCACGACGTGAGCATGGCGATCTGGCACACGGCCCGCTTCGATCGCGAAGAGCATAAGAGTTACGGCTGGATCGGCCGCGCGCTGGATGAGCCGGCCGTGGAATCGCGCGGGGCGGGCAATTCGGTGTTCGTCGCGAACCAGGCCATGCCCATGGCACTGATCGGGCGGCGATCGGCCGGCTCGAGCCTGACCCGGCTGGATGGGCTGATGGTGCGCAACGAGGCCCCCCGAACCCCCCTGCTGGACGCCGGCGCGGGAGGCGATCTGGCGGCCTTCGTCCAGCGGACCGCGCTGGACGCCTACGCCACGGCCGAGGTGCTTGCGGAGATCGCAAGGCAGCCGGCCGCCGAGGAGGCCTATCCATCGAGCGAGCTGGGCAATCAGCTCAAGCTGGTCTCGCAACTGATCAAGGCGCCGCTTCCCGCGCGGGTCTACTATGCCGCGCAGGGGGGCTACGACACGCACGCGGTCCAGTTGCCCGTCCACGCCCGGTTGTTGCGAGAACTTTCGGATGCCATGGCGGCGTTTCTCAATGACCTGCGCCGCGCGCAGCTCGGCCAGCGCGTCGTCGTGATGTGCTTCAGCGAGTTCGGCCGCCGCGTGGCGGAGAACGCATCGGTCGGCACCGACCATGGCACGGCCGGCCCGGTGCTGGTGGCCGGGGCGCCGGTGCGGGCCGGCCTGCACGGGAGCACGCCGAGCCTGACGGATTTAATCGACGGCGACGTGAAGACGCCGCTCGATTTCCGGCAGGTATACGCGACGCTGCTGGAGGACTGGCTCGGTCTGCCGTCGGAGGCAGCGCTGGGCGGGCGGTTCGAGAAGCTGGGGATTCTCTAAAGGAGGAAGGAGGAAGGAGGAAGGAGGGGGTGAAGGTGGAAGGAAGAACTGGACCGTCGAGCGGGAACGACCCCATAAATGGGGTCACTACGAACCAGGACCCCATGAATGGGGTCACTACGAACCTAAATGGGCTGGCTTGGGGGCGGGGAGGGGGGTGCCGGTCTTGGCGGTGGGGAGCTTGATGGTGAAGGCGGTGCCTTTGCCGAGGCTGCTCTCGACGCGGATGCGGCCGTGGTGGGCCTCGATGATGTCGCGGCAGGCCGATAGACCCAGGCCGGCGCCCCCCTTGCCGGTGGCGTCGGGGCCGCTCTTGGTGGTGAAGAACGGATCGAAGATCCGCCGCAGCGAGTCGGGGGCGATTCCCGATCCGTTGTCGCGGACCATCAGGTCGACCATGTTGGCCTGGGCGTCATGGCTGAGCCGGATGATCAGCCGGCCGCCCTGCGGCATCGCCTGGCGGGCATTGACCAACAAGTTCAAGAGGACCTGCTGGATCTGATTGGGGTTGGCCAGGGCCTGCGGCACCGGCTCGATCTGGCGTTCGACGGTGATGCGGTACTTGCTGAGCTCGCGTTCCAACAAGAGCAAGGTGTCGTCGACGACCTTGAACATGTCGGTGGGCTCGAAGGAGCCGGTGCGGTTGCGGGCGAAGCCGAGAATGCCGTTGGTGATCCGGGCGGCGCGGTTGCCGGCGGCCAGGATTTTCTCGAAGGCCTTTTGGCGCGTTTCCTGGTCCTTGTGGCGCAGGCCCATCTTGGCGTAGTTGATGATGGTCATCAGCACGTTGTTGAATTCGTGCGTGGTGGTGCTGACCAGCTCACCCAGGGCAGTCAGCCGCTGGGCCTGGGCCAACCGCTCTTTCAACACCGCCGTCTGCTCGTCGAGGCTGGCGTGCGGGCCGCCGTCTGTCGCCATGTGCTCCCCCTGGGTAGACGCTTCATGGAGTTTCATCGTCGCAATCGGCTTTGCAACTGTAGCCGCAGCGGCTATAATCCCGCGCCGTAAGTCCTAATTGCCATGGAACTTGGCGAATTGGAGAAGCTAGGATGCACACGGTGGACTTGTTGGAACAGGCGCTCGGGGCCGCCGAGAAGTTGGGTTACAGAATACGGCAGGAATGGCTGGGCGGCAGCGGTGGGGGCGGCTGCGAGATCAAGGGGCAAAAGTGGATCTTTGTGGACCTGGCGCTCGACCCGCTCGAGCAGTTGGAGCAGGTTGCCGAAGTGCTCCGCCGCGAGCGCGAGGAATGAAGGGGGGAAGAGGGGAGCCGGGGAAGGAAGGAACGGACAAAGCGATGAGGCGATGAGGCGATGAGGCGATGAGGGGATGGGGGTGAGGCGAGGGGGCGACAAGGGACGGCCGGCGGCGGACGAGGTATACTCCGAAGCGCAGTTGGCAGAGCACCAGCGTGCACTCCTGGACTCGTTCGAGCGGGCGAAGTCGCCGCAGGAAGCGGAAGAGAGTACCGGTTCCTCTGTTCTAAGCATGTCAAGGGGTATGAAGAGGGGATCATTACATGGTT
>JBBDNX010000518.1:0-3065 GCA_040877345.1 Pirellulales bacterium | reverse complement strand
GTTATGGTTCTTCATGGTGTGGTGCACGCTGCGGACCAGCGTCACCTTGTCCATCACGCGTGCCACGTTGGGCAGGTACTCGCACACGTTCAGGCCCGGCACGCTGCTGGCGATCGGCCGGTGCGGCCCGCGGATCGCCTCGGGCGCATCGGGCTTCATATCGAACATGTCGATGTGGCTGGGGCCGCCGAACTGGTAGAGAAAGATCACCGACCGCGCCCGCGGCGGCGGCCCCGCGCGCCGCTCGGCCGCGTAGAGTTTCGGCAAATCGAGCCCCAGCAGTCCCAGTCCGCCGATGCTCAGCAATCTCCGCCGCGAGAGCGTCCCGCCGGGTGGCTGTAATTGTTCGTAGTGACCCCATTCATGGGGTCCTCTTCGCGTTTCCCAGTCATTCCTCTTCATCGCATTCACGCGTATTTCGTGCGTTGGTAGTGATCGCATTCATGCGGTCCTGGAGTGTGTTCTATCGTGTGGTCGCTGGGGCGACTAGCCTCTCGCTGGCGCGTCGGGTTAGTGTGGTCGCTGGGGCGACTGGCCTCTCGCTGGCGCGTCGGGTTAGTGTGGTCGCTGGGGCGACTGGCCTCTCGCTGGCGCGTCGGGTTAGTGTCCTCCCTCTGCCTTCTGCCTTCTGCCTTCTGCCTTCCTCCCTCACCGTCTCAGCAAAAACTCCTTCGAGTTCAGCAATCCCCACAACACGTCTTCCAACGCCTGCCGTCGAGACTCCGCCTGCTCCACGTACTCGACCATCGCCGAAAGTTCCTCGGCCGACGGAGGCCGGCTCAACGCCGCAAAGTAGAGCTCGTCGACCATGCCGGCCGTGCTGCGCCCCTCGGCCAGCAGCCGCTCGATCCGGTTGCCCGGCCGCGTGAGCAGGTTGTTGATCGTCGGCCCGCTGATCAACTGAAACGTCTGCTTGAGCGTGGTCTCGGCCGACCGCTCGCACTCGCAGGTCAACAGCCGCGGCGGCTTGCCGAACAGCACCAGGAACTTTTCGCTGGCCGGCGTTTCTTCCCGCCGCCGCCGCTCGACCCCCACGCCCGGCAACTGGCCGGCCCGCAGGCCGCTCGGATAACCGCTGAACTTCGGCGGCACGCCGGCCGCCAGGTGCAGGCAGTCGAGCAGTTGCTCGGCCGACAAGCGCACCACGGCGGCCCTGGAAAAGTTCTCCTCGTCCTCGGCGTTGGTCTCGTTGGGCAGCGCGGAAAGCTGGTACGTCCGCGACTGCATGATCGTCCGCACCAGGTGCTTCAGGCTGAACCCGTGCGCCGCAAAGTCCTCGGTCAAGGCGGCCAGCAGTGGCGGGTTGACCGGCGGGTTGGTGGCCCGGAAGTCGTCGATCGGCTCGACAATGCCGCGGCCCAGCAGGTGATACCAGATGCGGTTGGCCTGCGCCTGGGCGAAGAACCGGTTATCGCCGCTGATCCATTCGGCCAGTTGCTCCAGGCGGTCCATGTCCTGCGAAGCTTCGGGAGTCGCCGAGCCCAGAAACGCCGGCGCCGCATCCTGGCCGCTGCGGGGATCGGCCACCTCGCCCCGGTCGGCCATCCACACCACCTGCTCGCCGTCGAACTCGTGCCCGTCGTTCTCGTCGCGCCGCCGGTTCTCGATGATCTTGTACTGCACGCGGGCGAAGAAGCCGGCCCAACCGTAATAGTCGTCCTGCGTCCAGCGGTCGAACGGATGGTTGTGGCACTTGGCACACTGCAGCCGCAGCCCCAAAAACAACTGGGCGGCGGCCTCGGCCCGTGCGATCGGATCGCGGTTGGCCCGGTAGAAATTGGCCGCCGGGCTGGTGTACGTGCTGCCCCGCGCGGCGACCAGCTCGTGCACGAACCGGTCGAGCGGCTTGTCCTGCTCGATGCCGGCCCGGATCCAGTTGTGAAACGCCTGCACCCCCTTGCGGTCGAGCACCTTTTCTTCGTTGCGCAGCAGGTCAGACCACTTCAGCGCCCACCAGTCGGCGAACTCCGGCCGCTCGACGAGCTCGTCGATCAGCCGCCCCCGCTTGTCGGGCCGCTCGTCGGCCAGGAAGGCCCGCGCCTCGTCGGCCGTCGGCGAGATGCCCAGCGTGTCGAGGTACGCCCGCCGCACGAACTCGCTGTCGCCGGTCAGCTCGGAGGGGTTCATCCGCAGGCCGCGCAGGCGGGCGAAGACGTGCTCGTCGATGTAGTTTTTTGGCGGCGGGTCGCTCCACACAAAGCCGGGCCGCGCCGGCACGAACGCCAGCCGCACCGGCACCTGCTGATCGAGATAGCGGACCAGGATCGTCGTCTGGCCGCTGCCCAGGCCGTGCACCAGCCCGCCGGCCTCGACGCTCACGATCGGGTTGGCCGCCTCGTACACCGCCAGGCGCGTCACGTCGCGGCGGCTGCCGTCGTCGAACCAGGCCCGGACCGACAACTGCACCGTGTCGGCCGGCTCGATGAGCACCAGCTCGGCCGGACTCGCCTCGATCCGCACCAGCTTCGGCGTGGCCGGCGGGTCGGCGGGCGAGCCGCCGGCGATCCACCGCCGCACGATCTCGTATTCCAGCGAGCCGGACTCGAACCGCTTGCCGCCCTGGTGCGCGACGCCCGCCGTCGGCTTCAGCAACATCAGGCTCTGATCGGGCTTCAGCCGGTCGATCCGGCGTCCGAGCTGGCCGCGGGTGAGCGTGGCGAAGTCGACCTTTGGATCTTGTCCCCGCAGCGACAGCTTGAAGCCACCCTTGCCGTTCTGGTTGCCGTGGCAGACTCCCATGTTGCAGCCCGCCTTGGAGAGCACGGCCATCACATCGTTGGTGAACGTGACCGGCTCCTCGCCCCCTTGCTCCCCGGCCCCAGCCGCCGCCGACAGCAGCCACAGCGCTATCGCCGGCGCAGCGAGGCGGATGTTCGAGATAGGCGTCTGCATGGGCATGTTATCCAGGCTGGCGAGGCTGGCGGGCAGCCTGTCAGGATACCCGATTTCCGTACTTGGATCTTGGTTCTTTGTTCTTTGGACTTTGTTCTTCGTAGCCGGACTCCCAAGGGGGAGGTCAGAAGTCAGAGGTCAGAGGTCAGAGATCAGAGGTCAGAAGTCGGCAG
>JBBDNX010000517.1:738-17026 GCA_040877345.1 Pirellulales bacterium | reverse complement strand
AGGCCCAGGGCATACGCCTTGGTGCGGCTCCAATCGACGTGATGGAAGAAATCGCCGGCCTCGTCGCTGGGCCGCATGTTGGGCTTCAGGGCCAAGAGCCCCTGGTCGTGAAGCCAGGTGTTCAGGTGCATGCCACGGCGAAAGCTGTTGAAGCCGTGGTCCGACATGGCGATGACCAGCGTATTCTCGTCGGCCTGGTCCAACACCTGCCCGGCCAGTGCGTCGCAGCGGCGATATTGCTCGTCGATCACCCGCTCGAATCCCGCGCGCAAGCCGGCAGACTGGTTGGCCGGGTGATCGGGCTCCGTGAACCGCCAGAACATGTGCTGCACGCGATCCGGCGTGTCGAACAAGCAGAACAGGAGGCCTTCGTCGAGACGGGCCAGCTCGTCGAACAGCATCGCCTCCCGCTGCCGCCAGACCTGGCCGCACTGGTCGAGGAAGGCCTCTTCCGTGATGCGGCCGTTCGAAAGGCCGGCGTGGTCCTCGACCATGCCGGCGGTGTAATACGCGCCCAGCCGCGACTCCAGCTCGGCCGCATATTCCGCGGGGAAGCTGATGGGGAAGATGGGCGCCTGGGGATCGAAGTTGAGCGGCGAGGCGTAGAGCTCCAACGGTTTGCCACGGACCAGGTAGAACCGCACCATGCCGCGGGCCGACTGCAAGAGGCCGGGCTTGAACTTGACCTTGAGCCACTCGCTCCAGCGCCCCTCGACCAGCTCCAGCTCCCGCGGCTCGCCGGTGGAACGCACGATGACACGGTCGGGCGCCGGACCGGCCTCGACGCGAATCTCGAACTCGGCCGGCTTGCGGGTTTTGCCGTTCAAGGGGCCGAGCAGGTGGGTCGCAATGTTGCCGTGCTGGTCAGGGACGACGCGGACCACGGCTTCGCTCTCGCGGGGCTTGATGCCTTCGGCCGTTGTATAAAAGGTCGATGTGCCGAGCCCGCCGCGGAGGTCGGGCACCCCCATGCCGCTGAGCAAGCGCCCTCGCACGTCGCCGGCGGGATAGGTGCAGGGGCAACGCAGCACGACCGACGGCAGGCCATGGTCGGCCAGGGCATCCCACACGGTCTTGCCGCGGCGGAGATTGACGGCCTTGGGCGGCAGGAAGGGGTTGGTTTGCTGGTAGCGGTTCAGCGCGAGCTGCGGCATGTAGGTGCGCGGGTCGCGCTGGATGAAGTCGAAGATGCCGTGCCCGCCCGGGTTCACTCCGGTGGCAAACGTCGACCAGGCCACGGGCGTCTGGGCCGGGCAGGTGGTGGCGAGGCGGGCGAAGCTGCCTTGCTGGCGAAGCCTGGCCATGTTCGGAAGCTCGCCCCGCTCGATCAGCCGCTCGACCAGCTTCGGCTCGAGGCCGTCGAATCCCACGACGACGACTTTACGGATGTTTGGCACGGCAGCAGGCAACTGGGGGCGCGAGGGGGTTCAACTGCCGAACGTCCGCGGCGGCCGACGCGCACCGGCTGCTGCGGCCTTTGGCCGGCCGGACCTGCTTAGCGGCGAACGATCAGCCGCACGCATTTTCCGGCGGCCCGGCGGACGTAACCGCCAAACATCAGCAGCAACCCGCCGAGCGCGGCCAGGGCCGAGGTCACCGGCACGACCGTTTCGGGGCCGATATACGCCAGCAAGTAAGGGCCGAACGACATCGGGGCGAACCTTCGGAGCCACGGGAGATCGGTTCCATCGAAACTCTAGGACGCCCGCCAAGGAATGCAAACCGGCGCGGAATGCCGGCCGCTCCGGCTGCCGACGAGGCCGCATCGGCATGGTTGCACGGGCCGGGCGCGGCTGGTGAATTTTTCCTTGTTTTTTTGTTGACTTTGCTCCACGGTCCACTACGATATAACCAAAACTAAAAAACCAAATATGAGAACCGCGAGGCAACCATGGCCCGCCCCCCCGCGAAAGAACTGACCGAGCGCGAGCTGGAAGTGATGCAAGTCTTCTGGAAGCGCGGCGAGTCGACAGTGGCGGACGTCAAAGAGGAACTTGCCGCGTCCGGGCTGGACCGGGCCTACACGACGATTGCCACGCTGGTCAGGATCCTGAGCGACAAAAGCTTTCTGGAGCAGGCCAACGTGGAGCGACCCTTCCGCTTCCGGCCGGTCCGGTCTTACGAAGAGGTATCCGGCCGGCTGCTGGGCGACTTGATCCAGCGCGTGTTCCAAGGCTCCCGCGAGCAACTGCTCGTCCGGCTGATCGAGCAAAAGAAACTGTCGTCCAAGGAACGATCGCTGCTGGAAGACATCTTGAAGGAGCAGCGCCGATGAACGCGCTTGGCATCGCACTGGTATGGGGAGCGGTTCAGCTCACGCTGTTCACGCTAGTCGCAGCGGCCGTGTACTGCGTGGCACGCCGGCGCGGCCCTGCCGCCGGATCGCTGGCGGCCCTGTCCAGCCTCGTGGTGGCCTTGGGCATCTCCGCGTTGACGCTTTCTCCCTGGCCCCGCTGGTATAACCTCGCCAGACAGAAACCGCTGGACACAGAACAACACGTCCGCTCGTTGGCGGCCAGCCAGACAACCGCTGGGCAAGGGGCGGCTGCCGCCGGTGCCGCCGACCCGGCTGCCGGTCCGGCTGAAGTGGCCGGATCCCGTGGGCCGACTCCCCACCAGCAGTTCTTCTATAGCGAGGCGTTCTGGAACGCGCTCTGGGATGATCTGCGCTCAGCCCCGCCGCAAGCCGGCCGCCAGGCGGCTTGGCGCTGGCCGGCCGGGCTGGCCCTGTTTCTGCTGGCGGGCATGGGGCTGGGGCTCTGCCGCCTTGTCATCGGGTTGATCGCCGTCCAACGCGACCGGCGGCGCACTCGATTGATCGGCGATGATTCGTTGAGAGGCTTGGCCCGTCAAATCGCCCAGGCCATGGGCTGCCGCACGGACATCGAGCTGCGGCATTCGTCGCGGCTCGCGACGCCGGCCACGTTCGGATGGCTGAGGCCCACGGTGTTATTGCCCGACGCGTGGCGGCAGTGGACGCCCGAGGAACGGCGGGTGGTTTTGGCGCACGAGATCGCTCACATCGCCCGCCGCGATTACGTGACCTGGATCGCGGCACAATGCAGCCTGGCCTGCCACTTCTACCACCCCTTGGTGCATTGGTTGGTCGGCCGGCTGCGATTCGAACAGGAACTGGCGGCCGACGCGCTGGGGGCGCAGTTCTCGGGAGGCCGGCAGCCGTACCTGACGACTCTGGCCCGGATGGCTCTTATTCAAGACAACCGGCGGGCGGCCTGGGCCACCAGGCCCTTCCTGCCCAGACGGGGCATGCTCTTAAGGAGAATCGAAATGCTTCGCTACACCAATCCGCTGCGTTATGTTTCGTTGGGGCCGTGGCCCCGAGCCGCCTTGATCGGCGGCCTGATCGCGTCCGGACTGTTCGTGGCCGGCCTTCGCGGCCCGGCGGGCACTGCCGCCTTGGCCGAGCCCGGGGACGAAACGCGCCCACGGAAACCATTGACTCTTGCCCAGGTGGAACGCGCCACCGATCGGCGGCCCTCCCCGAACCAGGCAGGCCCCGGTTCCAACACCGACTCGTCAATCGACCTGAGCTATGTGCCCAAGGACAGCCTGGCTCTGATCGTGCTCAAGCCGGCGGAGATTCTCAGCCGGCCGCAAGCGAAGCAACTTCTCCACACGTTGAACCAACAGTTGAGCCTCGAGGCGGATTACGGACTGCCTTTCGACAAGCTCGAATCGGTCCAAATCGCCATTGTGGACAGCTCGCCGCCGGCGCCGCCGGGCCGTCCCCTGACGCCGCAGGAGGCCTTCGCTCGCCATTCACCGGCGGCGGTCTTCATCGTGCGCAGCAGCGCGCCCGACGATTGGAGCAAGTTCACCAGTGCCGTCGCGCCGAAGGCCGACGAGGCCAGCTACCTGGGACAGACGTACTCCAAGGTAGCGGCGCCGGCCGACCTGGCGTACTTTACGCCCGACGATCGGACCATCGTGCTGGGCGGCCAGCGCCAGGTGATGGCGCAAATCCTCTCGGCTCGGCGGCCGAAGCAGCACGCCTGGGCCGCGAAGCTGGAGCCGGTGGCCGACAATCCCCTGGTGGTCATGGTCGATGTCAAGGCGGTGCGGCGTGTTCTCCCCCAGGCGAGGCCCCAAGGGCCCCAGGGGGCGCTGTTCGCCGGCTTTGCCCCGCTGTGGGAGGACATCGACACGCTGGTCGCGGGCGCCAAGCTGGACGAGGGACTGGTGGTTGAGGCGATTGCCGCCTGCCAATCGGCCGAACAGGCCCAACGGGTGTATGAAACCGGCCAAGCTGCGATCACGCTGGCGCGCAACGCCTTCGGCGAGGTCAAGAAGCAGATAGTCGGCGCGCCGCCCGAGGCGGCCGGCGCCATGCTGTTGTTCGCGGAGGCCGCTGAGGAGCTTTTGTCCAGCGCGAGGATCAATCAAGGACAAGACGAGCCCAACACTGTGCACGTGGCCGCGGCCAGCAGTTTGGGTACATTCGCCGCGTTGCACACCTTGCTGCCGGCGGTCGGCGCCGCGCGGCAGGCGGCCGGGCGCGCTCAAAGCGCCAACAACTTGAGGCAAATCGCGCTGGCGATGCACAACTACCACGACGTGCACGGCAAGCTGCCCTCCGCGGTCGTGCTGGGACCGGACGGCAAAACGCCTCATAGTTGGCGGGTTGAATTCTTGCCGTACCTCGAGCAGGCCGAGCTGTACAAGCAATACCGCATGGACGAGCCGTGGGACAGCGAAAACAACCTGAAAGTGTTGGAGAAGATGCCGACCGTGTTCCGCGCGCCCGGCGCCGATCCCAACAGCCACAACACGTCGTACTTCCTCCTGACGGGAGCGGTTACACCGTTTGAGGGCACTCGATCGACCGGCTTCAGTGAGATCCGCGACGGCACGAGCTACACGATCATGGCGGTCGAAGCCCGCCGCGATATTCCGTGGACCAAGCCGGAGGACATCGCCTACGACCCGGACGAGCCGCTGCCTGAGCTGGGCGGCTACTTCAGCGGCGGCTTCAACGTCGCCATGATGGACGGCTCGGTGCGGTTTCTTGCCAGGGAAGGAAAGCCCGGACAGCCGGCCGTCAGCGAGAGCCTGCTCAGAGCGCTGCTGACCATGGCGGGCGGCGAGGCCGTGCAGGTTCCCTAGCAGTTCCTTTCGAGGAGGCCGCTGACATGCTGGCGCCGGAGTCGATCGTCGTGGCGTCGGGGATACCGGTCCTGCCGAGACGCTGAGGGCCCGTTCGGGAAGGAATACTGGACTTATCCCCTTATCCGCCCTTGGAAGCATAAACGGTTGCCGGTTGCCTTAAACCGCCAAGAAAGTAGAATGTCCCCCTTCCTTGCCTAAACGGTTGCCGGTTGCCTTAAACCGCCAAGAAAGTAGAATGTCCCCCTTCCTTGCCCTTCCATTGCGGTATCGGACTGAATTGGGCCCTTCGGCTGCAACCTCGACATCAAGCGGCGGCGACGTTACGACGGCCAAGCCCCCTTCTGAAAAGAGCGACCACCACGATTGCATCACGTCAAGTGGTACCTCGTACAGAATCGCAGACGGAGCGCGCATCGACAGGACGACCTTTTAAATTTTGAACGAGAAAAGGGGATAAGTCCAATATTAGCTTGCGTCGCCGCTCCCAAATACGAACAATTGGACTTATCCCCTTTTTTCGGTGGCTACCGACGAGGGCGAGCGGATCACACCTGGTCGAGCCTGGGCAAGAGCCAGGGCGAGCGGTACTCAGGCCGCGTCAGGTATTGGTTGGCGTCGTCGTCGCCGATGAAACGGTAGTTTTCCGCGTCGAACCGCAGGCTGCGGCCCGCCCGCCAGGCGGCGTTGCCCAGGTGGCACAGCACGCTGGAGGGATGGCCCACCGTTTCCAGGTCGGCCGCCGGCTTCTCGCGGCTGCGCATGCAGTCGATGAAGTTCTGCGCGTGACCGGCGTCGTTGTAGCTGCCGCTTCCTTCGGCCGCCGGCTCGCCCCGCGGCCCAAAGGCACGCCAGCGGCCGTTGCCGATCACGATGTACCCCTTGTCGCCGTACACGGCGGCCCCCTCGCTCTCCGATTCCATCGGATAGGGAGTCCAGACGCGCATCTCGTAGGTCAGCACCCGGCCGGGATAATCGAAGCTGACCTGCAGCGTGTCAGGCCACTCCTGGGCATCGTCGAAATAATACTTTCCGCCGGCGGCCGACACGCTCCGCGGGAATCCCAACGGCCCCTCGCCGGCCGCGGCCATGGCCGTCTCCAGCGCCCAGCGGGCCATGTCGAGCCGGTGGACTCCGTCGTTGCCCAGATCGCCCGTGCCGTAGTCGAAAAACCACCGCCAATTGCCATGGAAGCGGGCCGGGTTGAAAGCGCGCGCTTGCGAGGGACCGAGCCACAGGTCGTAGTCGACGCCCGGCGGCGGTTGCCCGTCGGCCGGATGGCCGATCGACCCCTGCCGCGAGCTCTCCCAGGCCTTGGCCACCAGCGCCCGGCCCAAGTGGCCGGCCCGGATGTACTCGATGGCGCCGGCCATGTGCGGGCCGCTGCGCGACTGTGTGCCCAATTGCACAATGCGGCCGTGGTTTTTGGCCGCCGCCACCATGGTGCGCCCTTCGAGCAGGTTGTGGCCGTCGGGCTTCTCGACGTAGACGTCCTTGCCGGCCTGGCAGGCCATGATCGTGGGCAAGGCGTGCCAATGGTCGGGCGTGCCCAGCACCAGGGCGTCGACCGCCGCGTCGTCCAGCGCCCGGCGGAAATCCTTGATCGCTTCGGGCCGGTGTGAACCTTGCGAGACCGAGGCGACTTTTTCGCCAAGGACCGATTCGTCCACGTCGCAAACGTATTTGACGTCGACATCCGGCAACGAGGCGAACGTGCTCAATAGCGACCCGCCCCGGCCCCGCACGCCGGCGACCGCCACGGTCACGCGGCCGTTGGCCAGGTCCTTTGCTCGTGCTCGGGCGGGTCGAAGCGCCCCGCTAGCCAGGGCCACGGCGGCCGCGGAGCGGGTGGCGCGGGCCAGAAAATCACGTCGGTCCATGAGGTGGCTCCTTACTTCAAGCGAGTGCGGATAGTGCCAGGCGGCCAATCACCTTGCCCTTCATGCTCCACAAATAGTGGCCGTCACGCTGGGTGTGACGCAGCTTCCTCACGCCCCAGCGTGAGGGCTACTTTACAGCTTCCTCACGCGCGGAGCGTGTGACGAAACGAGCTACCTCACGCCCAGCGTGAGGGCTACTTTGCAGCCGGAAGTATAATCCCTGCCCAGGCCGCCAGGCGAGCCATTCCGGTATTTTCGGGGCACTGTTCGCGGCCACTGAACCGCGGCAGGTCAGCCGGCGGCAGCCTCGATTTCCTGGCGGATGGCGTTCATCGGCTCGATGACTTCGTCGACGCTGTCCTTGAACAGGTCGCCGATTAACAGGTCGGTCAGGTGGCCCTTGTATTGCGGATAGCGGCGGACGAAACGCCCGAAGCTGAAGCCGTCGTAGAACTCGCAGACCAGCCGCCGCATGCGGTCCATGCCCTGGCTGAACTCGGGCCCCCACTTGCCGAGCTGCCCGGCCGAAAGATCCCCCTTGGCCAGGCCTTCGTTCACGGCGTCGGCGGCCAGTTGTCCCGACTTGAGCGCCAAGAGCACGCCCGACGAGTAGAGCGGGTCGAGGAACCCAAAAGCGTCGCCGACCAGCACCCAGCCGTCGCCCGCGGCCCGGCTGGAGCGGTAGGAATAGTCCTTGGTGGCGTAGAATTGCGACACGCGCCGGCCGATCGACACGCGCTGTTTGGCGGCCGGGCAGCGGTCCAGCTCTTCGTTGTAGATGGTCTCATGGTCGCCGCGGCCATCGAACAGGTATTCGAACGACGCCACCACGCCGACGCTGACGATGTTGTTGTGCAACGGGATGTACCAGAACCAGCCCCGCTTGCCCCTGGTCGACAGCACCAGGGTGGCCCCTTCGTCCCGGCCGCTGTCGCGATAGGCGCCTTCGTAGTAGGTCCACAAGGCGCCTTTTTTCAGCTTGGCGTCGGGGACGCGGATCTTGAGCCGGTTGGCGATCAGGCTGCTCTGGCCGCTGGCGTCGACCACCACCTGGGAGCGCAAAACGTGCTGTCGGCCCTGATCATCCTTGATACGGACGCCGACTGCCCGATCGCCTTCCATCAGCACGTCGAGCACGCGGACCTGCTCGCGGACCTCGACACCGTGCTGGCGGGCGTTGTCGAGCATCATCTGGTCGAACTCGCTGCGTAGGACCTGCCAGGTCTGCGAGCACTCGTGCGGCTTGTGGTCCATGAAGTAGAACGGCTCGGACAGCTTGCCGGTTTCGCTGACAAACTGCACGCTGTACTTTTTGACGAACGGGCTGCCCTGCAGCTTGGGCAGCATGTTGAGCCGCTTGAGGACCCAGTAGGTCTCCGGAATCAACGATTCGCCGATATGAAAGCGGGGAAACCGCTCGCGCTCCAGGACGAGCACGCGGTGCCCTTGCTGGGCGATCAAGGTTGAAGCGGTCGAGCCGGCCGGCCCGCCCCCGATCACGATCACGGGCCACGACTCGTTCGAAGCGCTGTGGTCATCGAGGCTCATGCGATCCATCCTGGTTGCGGTCCGCCGCAGCGGATTCTTGCGGTGCGCCGGGTTTTGCGTCGTGGGGCCGGCGGGCGGCCTCGAGCAGCGTAATCAAGTCCCTCAACTCGGCCGGTTGCATGTGGCCCAACTGCCGCTGGTGGCAGCGGCGAACGGGGGCGGCCAGCCTGGCCAGCAGTTTAAGCCCCGCCTGCGTGATACCTACCTGGACCACGCGGCGGTTGCCGTCCTGGCGGCGGCGCTCGACCAGTCCTCGCTCGGCCAGCTTGTCGAGCAGGCGCGTGATGTCCGGCGCGCGCGAGATCAGCCGGCCGGCGACTCGCAGGGTCGGCAGCGTGGCGGGATGCTCCGCGGCCAGCAACCGCAGCGCGTTGTACTGTTGTGCCGTGAGATCGTGCCGGGCGAACAGCGCATCCTCCAGGGCCCGCAGCCGGTCGTACGACCGCCAGAGGTTGAGGAAGGCCTCTTGTTCCAAGGAGTCGAATCGCCGCCGTTTCGGGCCGGGAGCCGCGGCTGCCGCTTTTGGAGTTTTCGGAACGTTCGAGGTGGCGGGCATGCGTCTTTATACTTGTTTAGACAAGTGTGTGTCAAGCGGGCCGGCATAACGCTCAGGAATCTTCATCCTGACCGCTGGGCTCGAGCTTCAGGGCCACCGAGTTGATGCAGTAGCGCTGGTGGGTGGGGGCCGGGCCGTCGTCGAAGACGTGGCCAAGATGGCATCCGCAACGCTCGCACACGACCTCCGTGCGGCGCGTGAAAAAGCTGCTGTCGTCCTCGGTGCGCACGCTGCCGGGCATGGGGGCAAAGAAGCTGGGCCAGCCCGTGCCGGAATCGAACTTGGTCCGCGAGTCGAACAACTCGGCGCCGCAACAGACGCACTGATAAATGCCCGGCTGCTTGGAGTTCCAGTACTCGCCGGTAAAGGCCCGCTCGGTCCCCTTCTGCCGGCATACCTTGTATTGCTCCGGCGTGAGCTGGCGTTTCCACTCGTCGTCCGGTTTGGAGACTTCGAATTCGCTCATGAATCACCTGGTCCCTGGCTTGCCGATTGCCGCCAGGGTACACTGCCGGCTCATCACGATCAAACAGCTTCCTCACGCCCCAGCGCGAGGGCTACTTTGTGCGTACCCGAGGACAACCATGCACGCGATCAATGTCTGGTTGACGGTCAAAGAGGCGAACCAGGTCGACACGATCCGCGGCTTGTTGGCGGAGGCCGCCCGCAAGTCGCGGCAGGAGCCGGGCTGCCTCCGCTTCGACGTCTATCATTCGCAATCCGACAAGCGGCGGTTCCTGCTGGTCGAGCACTGGGAATCGGAGGCAGCTCTGAACACGCACCGCCAGGGCGAGGCCTACACGACCATCTACCAGCCGCGGATCTTGCCCCACGTCGCGCGCGAAGGGCACGTCGCGACGTTGCTCGAGTAAGGATCGGCCGAAAAACAACTTCCTCACATCGCAACTGGGGTACGCTCATCGCTTTGCCCCGGCCACCCAGTCCACGACGGTGGCGCAGGCGAACCCGACGTTTCCCGACTCGTCCGTGGCCGTGACCAGGCCCAATGGCCTCGGCGGTTGCTCTCGCAGAGCAGTTTTCGTACCACATCGCCGGAAATGCACGCCGGGACGCAGGACGGGCGGGTAGGGCTCTGCAAACAGGCAGGGGACCCTGGCCGTTGCCGCGGGCGCGGCCGCGGGCATTTTTCTGGTCTTTTTTGCCTGCCGATGGAACCGTCTGGGCTCCGGGCAAGTCTTACTTGTGCCGGCCGGGCCGCGGCCGGGCGAAAATCGGGACGACACGGTTTCTCGGTCCGCCTTTGGCGGAGCACGCCGGCAGCCTCCAAGCAGTGGCACAGACAATCGTGCCGCTGCTTGAAGGCCGCTCTTTGGGCGGGCGAGCGCTTGGCGCGCACCGGTCCGCTGGGGTAAGGTTATTATGCCGAAGAGTTTGCCGCGAATTGCGGCATCCGGCAGTTCAGGGGCCAACAGCACCGATGGTCAAGTCTGTATTTCAACATTCCGCCGTGGCGAGCGGCCTGGTCACGCAGCAAGAGCTCGATGAAGCGATCGAGTTGGTGCGGGCCGACGCCGAGCGGCCGGAGGCGGCCCCCAGCGACGAGCGGATCGCCGCCAGGCTCGTGGAGCTCGGCCGGCTGAATCGCTGGCAAGCCCAGGAATTGCGAAAGGGGCGGACCAAGTTCACGCTCGGCCCATACCATTGCATCGATTCGATCGGACGAGGCGGCATGGGCGAGGTGTACAAGGCCGAGCACTCGATCATGGGACGCGTGGTGGCCGTGAAGGTCTTGCCGCGCAGCAAGTCGAGCCCGGAAGCGATCGCCAGCTTCGCTCGCGAGATACGCACCCAGGCCCAGTTGGACCATCAGAACCTGGTTCGGGCCTACGACGCGGGGCACGACGGCAACGTTCACTTTCTGGTGACCGAATACGTTCCGGGCCTGGATTTGCGAAAACTGGTCCGCCGCCAGGGCCGGTTGGGGATGTCGGCGGCGGCCGCGATCATCGTCCAGGCGGCCAATGGCTTGGGCTATGCGCACAGCCGCGGGCTGATCCATCGCGACGTGAAGCCGGGCAACCTGTTGGTCACTCCCGACGGGCACACCAAGGTTTCGGACCTGGGGTTGGCCGGTTACTTCGACGAGTCGGACCAGGTCGACGTACACGGCAGCAAGGTGGTGGGCACCGCCGACTACCTGGCGCCTGAACAGATTACGGAGCCGAACCGTTTGTCGCCGGCCAGCGACATCTATTCGCTGGGATGCACCTTGTACTACGCGGTGACCGGCAAGGTGCCCTTCCCCGGCGGAACATCGCGTGAGAAGGCGCACCGGCACTGCCAGGTGCTCCCCTTGGATCCGCGCCGCAAGAACCCCGAGCTGAGCGAAGAGTTCGTCGATGTCATCGCCGACATGATGGTAAAACAACCGGACGAGCGGCTGCAAACCGCCGCCGAGGTGGTCGAGCGCCTGTCGCCGTGGATGCCCGGGCCCGAGGCCGCAGTCAGCCGGCAGGCCCAGGTGGCCGGCATCGCCGTGCCGGTCGACCGTTCGCCGCCGCGGCGACCCATCCTACCGGTCCTGGGCGACACCGAGCCGAATTTCCTCGTCCAGCCCGCCGACGAGCCCGGCCAGGGCGAAAGCCCCAGCCAACTCTCGGTTGGCACCCAGCCGATGGCTTCGGCCAGCCAGGACACTTTCCCGTTCGTGCTGCACGATCGCACGACCCGCGACTGGCACAAGACGATCGGCAGCGTCTCGCCGCTGGTCAAGGTGCTGATTCTGATCGGCATGATCGCGGCCATCGGCACGCTGGCCGCCATTGTATTCAGCCTGGTATTCGCCGCCATCGCGTAGAACGAATGA
The DNA here is from genome assembly GCA_040877345.1 of Pirellulales bacterium. Classification (GTDB taxonomy): domain Bacteria; phylum Planctomycetota; class Planctomycetia; order Pirellulales; family JAICIG01; genus JBBDNX01. The sequence continues at coordinate 5,091 of JBBDNX010000517.1, read as the reverse complement.
ATTGGGTTCTACGGGCCGGCCGAGGCCGTCTGCGAGCGCAGCGCGTGCAGCTCGGATTCGAGCTGGTCGATTTGGCGCTGATCGAGATAGCGAACGACCACCTGCCGCGTGTCGTCGAACAGCTTGTCGATTTTCCTCTGGATGAGCTCGTCGGTCGTGGCCGTGCGCCGCCTTTCGAGGTCGATCATCGTCATGAACTGCTGATGACTCCCCAGCCGGCGCAACTGCTCCATCAACCGCTCGGCCTCGTCGAGCTTACCCGCGTCCATCCGCGCCCGCACCCGTGTCATCAGCACCTGCCTGCGGGCAATGATGTCGACAAATCGCCGCTGCAGACCCGTGATCACCCCCTCGGCCGCCAGCCGCTGGTCGTCGTCGGGTATCTCGGCCGCGGCCACGGAAAACAAGCCGGGCAGCATCGGCAAACGGGCCAACAGCTCGCCCCCGTTCTTGACCAGCAGCACCCGAAGACCAGCGGAGTCGGGCGGCACGAGCAGCTCTCCCTGGCCGTCGGTGCGGCCGATGAGATGGGTGGCCGTGGCATGGGGTGGGTGCGAGTACACTTCGTAGCCGGCCAGCCGCCGCTGGGGATCGGTGCGCGACTTGAGCACCAGCCGGGTGGGCAGCCCGGACGGGCGAACGGCCAAGGCCACCTGTTCCACGGGGCCGCGGCGGCGACCGCTGAGCGGGCTGCGCAGGCCGCTATGAAGCGTGGCGGTCAGCTCGGCGCCGGCCACGCTCTCGACGGCCATGAAGGTCCACTCGAGCGGTTCGATGCGGCGCGGCTTTCCCTGGCGGTCGTTGTAGCGGATCACCGGCCGCAGCACGCCGCCGGGGCCGATCCAGCTCAGCGTGGGGTCGAGCGGGGGCAAGCCGCCGGCGCGGAGCCGCAACCGTACCTTGTTTCCCTCGACCTGGTCAATCCGAGCCAGCGGTGCGAAAGCCGCCAGGATCGCTTGAAACGCCTCTTCACCCAGCAATTGTCTTTGCCGAACGTGCCTCGAAACGGTGGTTCCCAGCAGCCGAGTCTCGAGATCAAGCTCGCGGGCGCCGATCGTCCAGCCTCCCTGCCCCGCAGTCAACGTCATAAAGATCAGCTTGTCGGCCTCGAGGTCGACCAGCGCCGGCGGCAGTTGTTCGACGCTCAAGGCGGCCAGACCGTCCAGCAGCGCCGGGCGCAGGTCGTCGGGGGCTGGCGCGGCTTCAAGGATCCAGGCAGCCCCCACCGCCGTGTCGGTCCGCTCGGCCAGGACGGCCCGCATCGATTCGGCCAGCCGCTCGGTGAACTCGGGCCGATTGTCGACGGCCATCAACACGCGGATGCGATAAGGCGTAAATTCCCAGACCGACTGGGCGTCGGCCGGCCGGGCGCCGGCCAGCCAGCCCGCGAGCACCAAGGCAAGCCCGGATGCCAGGCGCCAGAGCGATCGAGCCGTCCGCGCCGCGCTCGTTTTCGAGTGCGGCGGGTTTGCGACCGCCCACCAGCGGGGATGCCGACAACTCATGGCGTCTCCGTCGGAACCTGGAACTTGCCCCGCCAGCGTTCGACAAACTGATACAAGAGCACGGGCCGCGAGCCGATACCCTCCAGGCTCTTGCGATAAGCGAAGTGCTCGATCATCTGCCACAAGGGGATCACCGCCACGTCATCGGCCGCCAGGCGATGGATCTCCTGCAGTCTCTGGCTGGCCTGTTTCCAATTGGCCGCCTGGTCGACGTGGCGCAGGGCCAATCCCATGTAGGGGCTGGCCCCACCCAGGATGCCATCGGGGCCGAGCAGGCGGCGGGCATCGACGACCGGCTCGTCGACGACAATCTCGGCATAGACCAGGTCGTAGTCGCCGCCGGGCGGCGCCACGACCCCGGGCGCCAGTTCGACCAGCTCGACGGCGATCTTGATCGCTTTCAGGTGTTTCTGGATCGCTTCGCACGCCTCCCGGGCAGTGTCGTGCGGCGGGTGGGCCAGCACCAGGGCCGGCAGCGCTGCCAGCTCGGCTTGCCCCTTGGCTTTGGCCTGGACGTTGATTTCCGCCAGGGCCACGCCCGACAAGGCGATCGCCAACTGCGGGTCATAAGTACGCGGCTCGACCAGGGCGTTGTACGCGTATCGCAGCGGATCGTCGAAACCCAGTCCCGCCGGAAATGGCCCGCTGATCACCTGGCAACCCGGCATCTGGCGGCCTCGCAGCAGGTGCCGATCGAGGATCAGTTGGCGATTGATGCCATAGACCAGGGCCCGGCGAAACGAGGGGCTGGCAGTGAACGGACGGTTCAGGTTGGGCAGCAAGCAGATCAACGTGGGCAGTGCGTAACGGTCCACGACCAATTGACCGTCGGACTGAAGCGGCTCGACGTCCCAAGGGTTCACGCGGTCGAGCACCTGGATGCGTCCCTGCTTCAGCGCGGCTACGGCCTGCCGGGAATTGCCGAAGTAACGTTCGATGATTTCCTTGGGGCTGGTCGGTTCCGAGGCGAAATACTCAGGGCTGGCCACGTAACGCACCTGGCCGGCGTCGCGCTGGGCAACGAGGTAGGGGCCGATGGCGCCGGCCGAATGAATCGAGCTGGCGGGAAACAGCGGCGTCTGCAGCATGCCTTCGGGCCGGACGTGCGACCAATTCAAATCGACGGCCACCTCGTACACGTCACGGACTTCGACGCCGGCAAACAGTTGCGCCCAGTCGAGCTGGCAGTCGGGATGAGCCGGATCGGCCAGGTCCACCAGCCGCCGGGCCACGTCGATGCCGGTGACGCCCGCCTCGGTGCCGGGCCAACGGATGCCGCGCCTCAACTGAAACACCAACCTGGCGCCAAGATCAGGTTTGGAGAGTTCGCCCAGCGGGCAGGCATACTGGCCCCCCTGAGCGCTCATCGACTCGAACTCGACCAGCAGCCTGTGCAACAGCCGGCTGCTGCGCCGCGAACTCCAATCGACCAGCCGGCTGCCCGGCTGGGCGCCGGCGGGCATCGTCACGCCCACCGTGACCCGCGGGTACCGCTGGTAAAGCTCATCGAAAAATGCTTGCGCCGAGGGAAGCGTGGGCCAGACGTCCAGCACGTGCATCCCTGCGGCCCAGGCCTCGTGTAACTCGCCTGCCTCCATGCGAGCGCGGGCGCCGGTCAGGAGTTCGGCGGCCTCGGCCTGCCACCGCTGAGACCACCGCTGGGCCACGGGGTGCCCTGGAAAGCGAGCCGCCAGGGTTTCGACCAGTCGGCGGCCCGAGCGGAAATCGCTCGCGCCCATGTGCTGTTCGACCAGCTTGTCGGTCGCCGCCCCCATGGCCACCGGCAGGTTGGGGTACTGCGGCCGGACCGCGTGAAGCTCATTCAAGAGCGCCAGCGCGTTTTCGTACTTTCCCCGCCGCTGCCAGGCCTCGGCGTCCTTGTACAGATACGCCGCCAGGGCCGCGTCCAGCCCCTCCATCTGGGCATGGTTCCGCTTGAGGAAATCGAAATAGTCGTAGGCTTCGTCGAACTTGTCGGCGTTGACCAAGGCGCGCGCCTCTTCGAGCACCAACTGCTCGAAGAAACGGACTTCGGCGATATCGCCCCACAGCAGCTCGTATTCCTGGGTTGGCTCGTCGGTTTTTCGGACGATCAGCTTGTCGAAGTCCTTGCGGTTTTCCGGCACTTTTCTTCCGGGCAGTTCCAGCGGCAGCACTTGGATGACGGTCTTGAATTCATCGTCCAGAACGATCTCGTCGTAAGGGTCCTGCTCGAACAAGCGGATCTTCGCCTGGCCGACGGCGGGTTCCGCCGCGGTTTGGGCGTCGGCTGGTGCTTGCCAGGCCAGGGCGCGCCAGCCGGCCAGCGGCAAGCCGCAGCCCAGCGCCAGCGCGACCAGCCACGCTCGCAGTCGCAGCTTGTCAGCGGTTTGCAGTGCTCGGAAAAAGTAGCGGTGCATATCCTGCGTCGCGATTTGTCGCCGTGGCCAGCAAGTTCTAAGGCTGCCTGGTCACGAGCAGCGTTCCGTCGGCTGCACACAGCAGCAGCCGCTCGCCCACTGCCACCGGCCCCGCGGCCAAGGGTTGTCCTACGTCGAAACTGCCAAGTTCCTGCCCCGTGCCGGCCGCCAGCCGGTACACAATGCCCGAAACCGAGGCGACAATCAGCTCGTCGCCGTCGGCCCAAGGCGTGCCGGCCAAGGGCCCATGCGCTAGCGCGATCCGCCAGACCTGCTGCCGTTCGTCGAGAGAGAACAACTCCTCGCTCGCGGTGGAGACGAGCAGCCGCGAGCCGACCTTGGCGGGTCCCCACGCCACCGGGCTGCCCAACGGCCAGCTCTCCCCCGGCTTCAAATCGGGCAGCTCGAAGGCCAGCAGATAAAAGGCCGCGTTCACCACGTAGGCCGAG